>JBIIRU010000333.1:0-3096 GCA_044341355.1 Cyanobium sp.
GGGCACCATGGGGGTCTATGGCTATGGCTCCCATCGGGGGGCCACCATCCCTGAGGGTTACCTGACCGTCGAGGTGCCCCAAGCCGACGGCAGTCGCTTCACCGAGAGAATCCTGCACCCCACGGATCCCGGCAGCGTCTATCACATGACCAAGACGCTCGACCAGTTGCTGTTTTTTTATTACAACAAGAACGACAGCATCCGCATCACCGATCTGCACCAGGGCATTGTCTGGGGAACCAACACCACCTTGACCGAAAAGGATCCCCGTCTTACCAACCGTTTTGACTACGACGGCGACTACGGCACCGTGCTGAATCGCTTCTTGATGCAGGCAGCCATCGGTTACCCGCTCACCGTCCACGGCACCGGTGGCCAGACCCGGGCCTTCATCCACATCCGCGACTCGGTGCGCTGCGTGCAGTTGGCCTTGGACCATCCCCCCAGCAGCGGCGAAAAGGTCAAGATCTTCAACCAGATGACTGAAAGCCACCGGGTCGCCGACCTGGCCGAGAAAGTCGCAGCGCTCACCGGTGCCCAAACCAACTACCAGGCAAATCCCCGCAAGGAAGCGATCGAAAACGACCTGATCGTCGACAACAGTTGCTTCTTGGAGTTGGGACTCAAACCCACCACCCTCGACGTTGGCTTGCTTGCCGAGGTGGTGGATGTGGCTCGCCGCTGGGCAGACCGCTGCGACCGCTCCCGCATTCCCTGCCTTTCCGCCTGGACGACGCGGCAGGCTGAGGCCATCGCCGCCCGCCCCTAAGCGAGGGCGGCCAGTGCGGATTGCCTTCTTTACAGAAACCTTCTTGCCCAAGGTGGATGGCATCGTCACCCGGCTGACCAAGACCTTGCAGCACCTGGTCGCCGCGGGGGATGAAGTACTGATCTTCTGTCCCGAGGGCGCCCCCGATTCATACCTGGGGGCCAAGGTGGTGGGGGTGCCGGCCCTGCCCCTGCCCCTCTATCCCGAGTTGAAACTGGCCCTGCCCCGGCCGGCGGTCTCCGAAGCCCTAGAGCAGTTCCGCCCGGATCTGGTGCACGTGGTCAACCCGGCGGTGCTGGGTCTGGGGGGCATCTGGCTCGCCAAGAGCCGCAACCTGCCCCTGGTGGCCAGCTACCACACCCACCTGCCCAAATACCTGGAGCATTACGGCATGGGCATGTTGGAGCCCCTGCTTTGGGAGCTGCTCAAGGCCGCCCACAACCAGGCCAGCCTCAACCTTTGCACCTCCACGGCGATGGTGGCCGAACTGGCCGCCAAGGGCATCCAGCACACGGCCCTTTGGCAACGCGGTGTGGATACCGATTTATTCCGCCCTGAATGGCGCAACGACAGCATGCGCGCCCGGCTGCACGGTCCCTATGACGACACCGGCAATTTGCTGCTTTATATCGGTCGCCTCTCGGCCGAGAAGCAGATTGAACGCATCCGCCCCGTGCTGGAGGCCATGCCCCAGACCCGCCTGGCCCTAGTGGGCGACGGACCCCACCGGCAACAACTGGAGCGCTGCTTCGAAGGCACCCCCACCACGTTTGTGGGTTACCTGGCGGGCCAAGACCTGGCCTCGGCCTATGCCTGCGGCGATGCCTTTCTGTTTCCTTCCTCCACCGAAACCCTGGGGCTGGTGTTGCTGGAGGCCATGGCTGCCGGCTGTCCCGTGGTGGGGGCCGACCGGGGCGGCATCCCCGACATCGTCAGTGATGGCGAAAACGGCTGCCTTTACGATCCTGACCAGCCCCACAGCCTCACCGCTGCTGTGCAGCGACTGCTGGGCGAATCCCAGACCCGGGCCTGCCTGCGGCAGGCGGCCCGGCAGGAGGCGGAACGTTGGGGCTGGGCCGGCGCCACCGACCAACTGCGGGGCTACTACCGCAAGGTCCTCAACCAGGCAAGGGTGCCACTAACCACCTGAACCTTGGCTTAGGGGCGCTGCTGGGCTGCCGCATCAGCCGCCCCCCGGAACCAGGTGGTCATCAAAGCCCGCACCATGGGGGCCGCGATGGTGCCGCCGTAGCCACCGCTGTTTTCGCCGAAGGCAACGATCACCAAGGTGGGTTGGTCGGCGGGGGCATAGCCGCCGAACCAGGCATGGTCTGGGCGGGGGGGATCCTCAGCGGTTCCCGTCTTGCCGGCCACGGGCGGCAGGCTGGGATCGTTGAGCACCTTGCCGGTGCCCTCGGTGACCACTTGCCGCAGGCCCCTGCGCAACACCTTCAGGGTCTCGGGCTTGAGCCCCAGCCAGACCCGCTGCACCGGACGCTCCACCAGGTGGGGAGTCACCAGCCAACCGCCGTTGGCCACCGCTGCATAGAGACGGGCCATTTGCAGGGGAGTGACGGTGACGGCCCCCTGGCCGATCGATGAGGTGATTGTGTCCACCGACGACCAGGGCTCCTTGAGCACCTTGCGTTTCCAGTCGGGATCCCCTAGCAGCCCCGGGCTTTCCTCCTCCCGCAACTCGACCCCGGTGTAGGAGCCATAGCCCAGGCGCCGGGAGGCTTTGAACAACTCGCTGGGACCTAGCGCCAGCCCAAGCCGGTAGTAGAAGCTATTGCTGCTGACCGCCAAGGCAAAGGGAAAGCCAATCGAGCCATGGGCAGCATGGTCGGTGTAGCACTGGCCGTCATAACAAAACGAAGCGGAGGTGGGCAGGGTGGAGCTGGCCTGGAACTTGCCCGACTCCAGGCCTGCAATGGTGGTGACGATCTTGAAGGTGCTGGCCGGTGGGAACCCCTGCAGGGTGCGGTTCAGCATTGGCGCCTCCGGCCGGTTCAGTTGGTTCCATTGGGCGGTGGTGGGACCATCGGAGAAGATGTTGGGATCGAAATGGGGCCGGCTGGCCATGGCCAGCACCGCCCCGGTCTGGGGATCCATGGCGACGATGGCCCCTTTGCTGACGGTGTCCAGGGCCCGTTCTGCGGCCAGCTGCAGGTCGAGATCGATGGTGAGCCGCAGGTCTTTGCCGGCCTGGGCCGGTTTGTCCCCCAGGACGCGCTGTACCTGCCCTGCGGCATTGACCTCCAGCTGCTGGCCGCCCCACTCGCCGCGCAGATGCTTTTCGAAGACCATCTCCAGGCCCGTGCGGCCGA
>JBIIRU010000334.1:0-3094 GCA_044341355.1 Cyanobium sp.
AGGGCCCTACGGTCATGGATGGGGGCACTGACCACAACCTCTGGATGGCTCGCCTGCTGCGCCTCGCCCAGCGGGTGGGAATGGAGGGGGAGGTGCCGGTGGCGGCAGTCATTTTGGATGAAAGGGGAATGGCCATCGGCTGGGGCAGCAACGTGCGCCATCGCCAACAGGATCCCCTGGGCCATGCCGAGCTGGTGGCGCTCAGGCAGGCGGCTGCCCTGCGGGGCGACTGGCGCTTCAACGGCTGCAGCCTGCTGGTGACCCTTGAACCCTGCCCCATGTGCGCTGGTGCCCTGGTTCAAGCCAGGATGGGGCAGGTGGTCTATGGGGCAGCGGATCCTAAGCGCGGCGCCCTTGGGGGTTGCCTGGATCTCGCCAACCATGCCAGTGCCCACCATGGGATGCGGGTCCAGGGCGGTGTGCTGGCAGAGGAGGGGCGCCAGTTGCTGGACAACTGGTTCAGGCAGCGACGGCGGCAGGCACGGTTGGCAGGAAGGCGGGAAGCTCGCTTTCCAGCAGGTTGAGCAGGCGATCTACGTTGGCGGGGGTGCTGTTGTAACCCATCAGCCCGATCCGCCAGACCTTGCCGGCCAGCACGCCCAGACCGCCACCGACTTCAATCCCGAATTGATCGAGGAGATGGCGACTGAAGGCCTTGCCATCAACACCTTCGGGAATTCTCACCGTGGTGAGGGTGGGCAGGCGCAGGGGCTCGGGAACCAACAACTGAAGACCCAGGCGCTCAAGACCAGTCCAGAGACGTTCAGCATTGCTGCGATGACGGGCCCAGGCTTGCTCCAGGCCCTCTTCAGAAAGCAGCCGCAGGGCCTCACGCATTCCGTAGTTCATGTTTACCGGAGCAGTGTGGTGATACACACGATCGCTGCCCCAATAGTTATTGAGCAACGAGACATCGAGGTACCAATTGGGCACTTTGCCCTTGCGGCTGGCCAGCTTCTGCTCGGCCCTTGGACCCATCGAGAAGGGACCTAGTCCAGGGGGACAGCTGAGTCCCTTCTGGCTGCAGCTGTAGGCCAGGTCGATCTTCCAGTCGTCCAGGAACAGGGGAACGGCCCCCAGAGAAGTCACCGTGTCTACCAGCAGCAGGGCGTCATGGGCCCGACAGAGGTCGCCGATGCCCTCCATGGGCTGGCAGATGCCTGTGGAGGTTTCGGCGTGGACGATCGCCAACAAACTGGGGTGATGGGCCTCCAAGGCGGCCCCAATCTCCGCAAGGCTGAAGGCTTCGCCCCAGGGACGTTCAATGGTGATGACCTCTGCTCCGTAGCGGCCAGCCATGTCGGCTAGGCGTAGACCGAAGTAACCATTGATCGCAACCACCACCCGATCGCCCGGTTCGATCATGTTTGCTATGGCTGCTTCCATGGCGGCGCTGCCGGTGCCGCTCATGGGCAGGGTGAGCCTGTTGTCGGTCTGCCAGGCGTAACGCAGTAACTCCTGCACCTCAATCATGAGCTCCAGATAGAGCGGATCGAGGTGACCGATCGGCATGCGAGCAAGGGCTTGCAACACCTTGGGGTGGGCGTTGGAGGGGCCGGGACCGAGCAGCAGTCTTTCCGGTGTGGAAATGGGGGCGAGCCCAATTCGATGCTGGTTTGAGACGTTAGGCAGAACAGGAAGGGCCAAGGCCTGCGGGCAGAGGAAACGGGTGAGGGGAGATTAAGCGAGGGTGTCCCTGCTCAGCGAGCCCTCACATTGGTGGAAGCCAGGCCGCGACAGAGGTGCAGAAAAGGTGCCCGCACCACGCTGTCGATCAACCTGGCATCGCCACCGCCCTGGCCCAGCAACATTTCGGAGACCACATCGGCCAGCAGGGCGATGCCGCGCACCGTGGGCCCGGTGGGAACACCAAGACTCTTATAGGTGTCGTCCAATCCGTTGAGGACCCGCTCGTCAAGGATGGTGACGTCATCGGCCAGCAGCGAATAGCTGGCGTAACGCAAAAAGTAGTCCATGTCCCGTAGACAGGCTGCCAGGCGCCTGGTGGTGTAGGCGTTTCCACCAGGAAGAATCAATTCGGGATCTTCTAGCCAAAGCCTTTGGGAGGCTTCGCGCACGATGGTCGACGCTTCGCGATTGATCAATTCAACGGCAGCCAGTCGCACAGTCAACTGGCTGTAAAAAGCCTCGATGCGGGCGATGGCATCGCGATCGAGATAGCGACCAAGCTGGTCGTAGCGGCCAATCACACCGCTGATGGCATCGCGCATGGAAGGAACCGAGTGACTCACCTTTGCCGGAAACTAGCACTCGCAATCAGCCAGATTCCTTACTGGAGGCAGCTTTTCGAGAATTTGACAGAAACGGTTACGCAGGCCCGGCGGCGGAGAGGGACCACCCCCGTCGGGGGGAGAACACTGGGATGCACGGTTTTTTGGTGTCATCGGATACAAAATCGATGGGTATCGCTGCTTACGTTCCCAGCAATCCGTCCCGCTAGGGCGGTCCCCATACCTCGGATCCTTCAGATGTCCCCGACCGCCCAGGACGTTCTTCGTCGTATTAAAGAGGAAGGGATCGAACTGATCGATCTCAAGTTTGTCGATCTACACGGCAAATGGCAGCATCTCACAGTCTGCGAAGACCTCATCGATGAAGCCTCCTTCACCACAGGCGTGGCCTTCGACGGTTCCTCGATCCGAGGCTGGAAGGCAATCAATGAATCCGACATGGATATGGTGCCGGACCCCGCCACGGCCTGGATCGATCCCTTCTACAGCCACAAAACCCTCAGCTTGATTTGCTCCATCAAGGAACCCCGCAGCGGCCTTCCCTACGCCCGCTGTCCCCGGGGCTTGGCGCAAAAAGCCTTGGACTATCTGGCTTCAACGGGATTAGCAGATACGGCCTATTTCGGACCCGAGCCCGAATTTTTCATTTTTGACGACGTCCGCTACAAAAGCAGCAACGGCACAAGCTTCTACCAAGTCGACTCGATTGAAGCCCCCTGGAACAGCGATCGCATTGAAGATGGGGCCAATTTAGCCTATAAAATTCAACTTAAAGAAGGTTATTTTCCTGTCGCTCCTAACGACACTCTTCAGGATATCCGTAGCGAAATGCTTCTCACCAT
>JBIIRU010000335.1:0-3086 GCA_044341355.1 Cyanobium sp.
AGATCGGCCATGCACGGGACCTTAGGGAGCCCGGCAGGGCGGTGGTCGGCCCCCAGGCAGACTCAGCTCCCCCCTTTGGCAGATGAGCCCTTCCTTGCCCCCTGATCGCCCTGCAGGCCCCCCCCGCCCCTGGTCAGGGCCCGGGGGGCCTTGGCTCTGGCTGGCGCTGGCGGCGGCCGGCGGCTCTGCCCTGGTGGCGCTCACTTGGCTGGTCGCCCAGGGGGCCCTGCGGCAGCAGCTGGCGACCATGCAAAGCGAGATCGACCTGTGCCGCAGCGTCCGGGGCATCAACCTGCCGGTGTTGCTTAAGGACCTCAACCGTTTTGCCGCCGCCGCCGCCTCCCGCCAGGAAGGCGAACGGTTGCAGCAGCGGCTACAGGGGCTGGAGGCGGACCAGGGCCGCACGCTGGCGGAACTGGCCGAGCTGCGGCGGGCCACCTCACCAGAAGAACGCTTCCACCTGGCCAGCGGCCGCAGCCACGACCTGCTGGCCGGCCAGGTGGCGGTGGCCGTGACGGCGGTGCGCGCCGATGGGGCCGATGTGGCTCTGGCGGGGGCCGCCGCCAGCCCCTGGAAGACCGGCGAATTTCGGGACCTGCGCATCGGCGAAGGCCCCTATCGCCTCAAGCTGGAGGCCAGCCGCCCAACCCCGCCTCGGGCCACCTTTCGCCTGGAGGCGCTCAAGGGCGCCGACACGGCGCCTAAAGCAAATTCGCAACAACCCTCGCCATGACCGTGCCACGGCTCAGCCCCGACGAAATCACCGCCCTGGCCGCCGCCCTACCGGCCTGGACCGTGCTGCCGGATCGGTTGCGGCGCCAATGGCGCTTTCGGGATTTCTCCGAGGCCTTTGGCTTCATCAGCCGGGTGGCCCTGGCGGCCGAAGCCCTGGACCACCATCCCGAATGGAGCAACGTCTGGAACCGGGTGACGATTGAGTTGACCACCCACGACTGCGGCGGCCTGTCGACCCGGGACCTGGCCCTGGCCCGGCGCATTGATTCCTTCAGCCCCCCGTGAACAACCGCGCCATCAGGGCCGGCTCCCGACCCTGCAGGTTCATCAGGCCCCAGCGCACATCCCCCGGCGCCAGCACAAACAAGTGGGCCATCGCCTGCAACACCTGGGCGGGGGTGAGGGTGTTGGTCAAAAAGCCATACCACTGTTGGGGCGGCAGCGAAAAGAAGCTGGCGAAGTGATGGCGCAGCCGGGCTTCATCGAAGCGCATCAGTTTTTCGAGGCCGAAGCGATAAAAGCCGTGCTTCCAGCGCATTTCCGCCGGCCACAGGGCGCCCCAGGCGGCGGCGGCCACCGCTTCAGCCGAAGCAGTGGGATCCTCTAAGGCTGAGGCGATGGCGGCGGCCAGGCCGGGGGAGCGCCGCAGCACGCTGCCCACCATGAAACCCGAGGCGGGATGCACCATGCCCGCCGCCCCGCCGAAGCCCACCACCGGCTGGTTGAGGTCGGGCAGGGGGGGATTCATCGGAAACAGGCAGAATTCCTCGTGTTCAATCGCCTCCACCCGCACACCGCGATGGGCAAGGCGGGCCAGCAGGCGTTGGCGCAGGACGGGGAAGGACACGGCGGGGGCGAGGGCCAGGGAGGTTTCCTCAACGAAGAAGCGACCATCGCCAAGGTCCATGGCATAGAGAAACGTGGGGGGCTGGCGGCGTTCCTCCTCGCTGAGGTGATCGCTGCGGTAGTCCATGAACACGAATTGCCCCGGCCCAATCGGCGGGGCGCTGAAGCGACCGACGATGCCGTAGGCGGCCTGGCCGGCCACGGGCCCATCCTGCCGCCTGTGCACGAAGACGCTCTGGTGGCCAGTGGCATCAAGCACCAGCCGGGCCCGGTGCTGCTGGCCGGCGGTGGTGGTGACCACGAAAGTCTGATCCTGCTGCTGCCAGGAGGCCGCCTGGCCCTGCTGCCAGCGGACAGCGGCGGCGGCGCAGCGGTCCAGCCCATGGGCCTGCAGGGCCGCTTTGTCGAAGAGGCCGTAGGCGCGGCCGTGCTGCAGGAGCCCGTTATCTCCTGGGGCGGTGCCCCCTGGGGCGATGCCCCCTGGGGCGATGCCCCCAGGGCCGAAGTAGCTGACGGTGTCGCTCCAGCGATGGGAGAGCAGGGAGCCGAGGCCGAGAGAATCGACCTCCTCGCACCAGATGCCATAGGTGTTGACCCAGGGCGTGTGGGGATCGCCCGCCGCCAGGGCGGTGATTGCCAAGCCCCGCTCGGCCAGGTCGGCGGCGATGGCCAGGGCCGCCGGACCGGCGCCGATTACCAGAACATCAGTCAGGAGTGTCAGCCTCGCCAGTCCCTGGCTCCCCATTCCCTGGCTCGGCGCCTAGGTCGGCCAAGGAGTCCGTAGGGCCTGCCTCCAGGGAAGCGGCAGGGGACTCCTGCAGGTCAGGGTCGGCCACCGATTCCCCGTCTTCGCCTTCAAGGGCGGGTGGCACCAGCACCACTTCGGCGAGGCGGTCGCCGCTGTCGAGCCGCTGCAGACGCACGCCGGTGGCGGCGCGGGACTGCTGGGGCACGGCGTCGGCCCGCATGCGCACAATCACGCCCCGTTCGCTCACCAGCAGCAACTCCTCACCCGCCCCCAGCACCTTGAGGCCCACCAGCACATCGCCATCGCGGCGGAACTTGATCGCCCGCAGGCCCATGCCCGCCCGTTTTTGTAGGCGGAACTGATTCACCGGCACCCGCTTGCCCAAGCCACTGGCGCTGGCCACCAGCACCCAGGGCCCCTCGACGCCCGCCAGCTCCAGACCTTCTTCCTCCGCCTCGTCGCTGACCTCGCCGTTGGCCTCGCCGCTGGCCTCGCCGTTGTCAGCTACGGCCGCGACACGGTCGGCCAACTCGGCGGGCAACACATCCATGCTCACCAGCTTGTCACCGCCCCGCAAGCTCATGGCGCGCACGCCCCGGGCCGTGCGGCCCAGGGGCCGCAGTTCTTCATCGCTGAGCCGGAAATGGATCGTCATGCCCTTCAACGATCCGATCAGGACGCTGTCGCCCGGGATCGCCAGCCGCACCCAGCGCAACGCATCGCCCTCCTCGAGGGAAATGGCGATGAGTCCGTTAGA
>JBIIRU010000059.1:0-10647 GCA_044341355.1 Cyanobium sp.
GAGCGGCCCGAGGTCCTGCTCCAGGGTTTGGCTGAGCTGGGCGCTGATCAGGTGCCCCAGGGCATAGGAGGGGAAATAGCCAAACAGCCCCTCGGCCCAGTGGATGTCCTGGAGGCAGCCTTCGCTGTCGCTGGGCGGCAGCAGGCCCAGCGAGGAAACCATGCGGCGGTTCCATTCGGCGGGCAGGTCGGCCACCGGCAGCCCGCCTTCGACCAGCTCCAGCTCCAGCTCGTAGCGCAGCACGATGTGGAGGCAATAGCTGAGTTCATCGGCCTCGACCCGGATCAGGCCGGGCCGCAGCGGATTGAGGCAGCGCCAGAAATCCTGGCTGCTGCCCCAGTCCTTGATGCCAGCAGCGGCCTGGAAGCGGGGCAACCAGCGCTCGGCGAAGGCGCGACTGCGGGCCACCCGACATTCCCAGAAGAGTGATTGGCTTTCGTGCACCCCCATGGAGGTGGCCTCCCCCAGGGGCCAGGGGAAATAGTGCTGGCCATCCCGGGGCAGACCCTGCTCGTAGAGCGAGTGGCCCCATTCGTGGGCCGTGGCCAGGAAGGCGGAGAAGGGCTGGCCCGGCACGACCCGGGTGGTGATGCGGAAGTCCTGGGGACCAACCGTGCAGGAAAAAGGATGGGCCGACCTGGCGCGCTGGCAGCGGCGCGGGTCATAGCCCCAAGCCTCCAGCAGTTCGGCACATAGGGCCTCCTGAGCCCCCTCGGGGAGATCAAACGCCTCGGCTGGGCGGGCGTCTTGGCCGGTAGCGGTGCGCCCACCCAGCTCGGCGGCCCGCTCCAGCAGGGCCGGCAACTGCTGCTTGAGGGGGGTGAATAGCTCGTCGAGACGGGCCTTGCTGATGTCGGGCTCGAAGGGTTGGGCCAGGGTTTCCCAGGGGCTGCGGGCGATCGGCTCGGCGGCCGCCAGCTGGGCGGCCTGGTCGCGGCGCAGGGTCAAGAGCTCCTGGAGGGCCGGCGCGAACAGGGGAAAGTCGTTGCTGCGACGGGCTTGCTGCCAAAGGGCATTGCCGCGGGACTGGGCCTGGGCGAGGCGGCCGACCAGGTCGGGATCCAGACAGCGCTGGCGCTCCAATTCGAGGCGCAACAACTGCAGGTTGCGGTGGCTTTGCGGCGGCGAATCGGGCTCCAGCTCGGCTTCGGCGGCGGCCAACAGGTCGATGTACTCCTGCTGGCTTTGGCGCTGGTGCAACTGGGTGGCCAGCAGGGCCAGTTGCTCGCCGCGCCAGGGGGCGCCCGCCGCCGGCATCACCGTGTTCTGGTCGAAATAAAGGGAGCTACTGATCGAGCCGAGCAGCCGGGTTTGGTGCAAGTAGGCGTGCAGACGCCCGAAGGCGGAAGCCGACGCACTCATGGGGGCGATTAACACTCGCCCCAGCATGACGGCAAGGGAGGGCCGGGACTACGGATGCCCGTATCCCAGAAGTCCGCCAACCCGGGGCCAGGGCGGTGAAGCTGGAACTATCCAAAAGCTCAGACGACAAGAGATCGGCATGCGCGAGATCGTTTTCCTGGTGACGACGGAGCGGCCCGGGCATATCGAAGCCACCGCCCCTGATCGCTCCCTCCAAGTGCAGGCCGCCAGCCTGGAGGAACTGCACCACGAAGCCCGCGAAGCCCTGATCGCCCAGGTGGGAGCTGCCCACAACAGCTACCGGATTCGCTTCTGCCGGCCTTTGAGTCCCAAGCCGCGGCCGGAGGGGTCAGACCAACGCCAACGGCGGTCGGCATCGGCGGCCGGCATCGGCGGCGGCTGAAACCAGGGGCTCGCAACGGAGCAGACCGCAAGTTCAGAGGGCCGAGAGGGCCTCGGCCAGCCCGGTGGTCACCGCCGTCAGAAAGGGCAGATCGAGGCTGGCAATGGTGTCTGTGGCTTGGTGGTAGTGGGGGTTGCGCAGAAAGGAGGTGTCTGTGGCCATGACGGCGGCGTAACCCTGGTCCCAGAAGGGGCTGTGGTCGGAACGACGCACATCCGGCAGCAGGCGGCCGGCCCCGGGCACCGGCAATACCTTGGTGGCCACATGGCGCCCCAAGCCGCGGGCCAGCGCCGGCAGCAGGGGTAGGGCCTTGAAGTTGGCGACCATGGCCAGGAAATCGCCCCGCTCGCCATAGAGATGGCGCATCGCCGCCAGGGGATAGCGCTGCTGGCTGGAGGTGTAACCGAGCATCTCCAGGCTCACCATCAGGGCCAAATCCTGGCCGCTGGCCCTGAGCTGGGCCGCCAGGGCGATGCTGCCCAACAAGCCCAATTCCTCCTGGTCAAAGGCCACCAGCCAGACGGGCCGCCGGGGCGGCTGCATGGCCCAGTGCTGCGCCAACTCGACCAGGGCCGCCAGACCGGTGGCGTTATCATCGGCGCCGGGGGAATGCAACGGCCCGTCGTAGTGGGCGCCCACCAGCAGGGGAGGCCGGTGCGATTGAAGGCCCGGCAGCCGCAGAATCAAATTGCAGCCGGCCTGCGAACCAGACCCAAAGCGATGCTCTTCAAAGGGACCAAGGGGGGCCAGCAGGGCCGACAGCTCGGCGCGGACGGCTAACAGCGCCAGGCGATCCCAGAGGCTGTGGCGGGGCCGAGCCCACCGCTGCAGATGGACCAGCAGGCGCTGCTGCAGGCCGGGGGCCAGGGAACGGGGGCAGGGCGACATTGCAAGCCCCTAATTCCAATGAATCTGCATCGGCACCGATCCCTCCAGGCTGCGTTTCACCGGGCAGGCCTCACCGGCGCGGCGCAGCTTCTGGCGCTGTTCGTCATTGAGTGCCGCCGGCAGGGTCACCCACACCTCCAGCTCGGCGATGCGGCGCACCCCCGAGCTGGTCATGCGCTTTTCCACCTTGGCGCTGCTGCCCTCAATCGCAAACCCGTCGCGATCGGCCGTGATGCCCATGATCGTCAGGATGCAGGTGGCCAGCGCCGCCGCCACCAGATCGGTGGGTGAAAACGCCTCGCCCCGGCCCTGGTTGTCAACGGGGGCATCGGTGTGGATGGTGATGCCGGAGGGACCATGCACCGCACTGCAGCGCAGGGCACCGTCGTAGGTGCTGGTGGAGAGGGTCATGGCTGCAGGGGGCGGAGGGGTGCAGTGTGGCTCAGGTGCATGCAATGGCTGGGAAGTGCTCTGAGCCCTTAGCGGAAACGTCTCAGGCTGTCGGCTCAACAGTTGCGACTCGCGGTGGGACCCCCGCCGGCGCGGCGGCGCCTTGAGGGCTGGTGACGCCCACGATGGCCCTGCAACCGCTGCCGCCATTAAGATTGCGGTACGAATTCGGCCCAGCCCATGGCCCTGGCGCCCCCACCCGCAACCGCCAAGCCGCCTGGGCTGGAGCCGGCGCTGCTGATGTTGCCCTGGGATTTGCGGCTGACACCAGAGCAGTTCGAGCGGGTCTGCCAGGTAAATCCGGAGGCGGTGCTGGAGCTCACGGCTGAAGGCCATCTAATTGTCATGACGCCAACTGGAGGGGAAACCAGCAGCCGCAATGGCCAGCTTCTCTATCAACTGCAGGTTTTCTGCAGGCGGCACAAAGGCTGGCGTCTATTCGACAGCTCAGGCGGCTTCCGCCTGCCGGATGGCTCCGTGCTCAGCCCCGATGCCGCCCTTGTACTTGAAGATCGCTGGCAGACCCTCAGCCCCGAACAACGCCGCAGCTTCCCGCCCCTCTGCCCCGATCTGGTGATCGAGTTAGCCAGCACCAATGGTGCAAGCCCCAGCGACGAAGGGCACCGAGGCATCACGGCCCTGCGCCGCAAAATGGAGCAATATCGGGCCAATGGCGCCCGCCTCGGCTGGCTGCTGCTGCCCCAGGCGCGGGCGGTGGAGATCTGGCGGGGCGGCCAGCAGGGGATGGCGGAGCGGCTGGAAAACGCCAGCCGGGTCGACGGCAGCGAGCTGGTGGAGGGTCTGGAGTTGGGTCTGGAGGAGATCTGGGTGGTGTGAGCTGATGGTGTTACCCACCAGCTGATGGTCTCGGCAGAGGGGCTCAGCAGGGCCGCATGGCGGAGAGCGGCAGCAACTCCACCCCCGCAACGGACAGCAGAGTCGCCATACGAGAGCACGCCAGGTAGCTCTGGGACCTCTGCAATCCAGCGTCCATTAACCTCTTGGTCGCATTGTAAAGTGAAATTCATGGTATGAGTACTTTTGCTATCACCGTAGCAATAATTCAGGGCATGAGCTTCATCCGCCGTTGGCTAGATCGGGTTACATGCCAGGTATTCGGCTAACGCCAAAGCTCAGTGGTGTTTCGCTTGCGGCTCGTCCACTGATGAGTCGTGTTGGGTGCCTTGATACAGAAACTCTGGCGCGAGATCTGCTCCATTCGGCCAAATAACAGTTTCGAGTTCTGGATCGACCTTCGCCTGCAGAAAGAGATCGGGATCCTTCAGTGGTTCAAACACCGGACCCCACAGCTCATTGATGAGCTCAATTATGCCTACCCTACCATCGTGAAATCGTAGCCACAAGCGATAGCCTTGCAGCGGTTTGACATCGGCAACTCTTGGGATCATGAAGGCTACTCTAGTGGCTGTATTTTAACCAGAGGTTGACGTGCTTGTGCAAGAGCCCAGTCACCGAGCAACTCTGCTTTGTGAAGAATCCGCCATTCTTCCACAAGACGCAGGGCTATTGCGCCAAGATTTCCGTCAATCACATGGCCATCATCAATCCGAATAGAAGCCTGCCTATCTACATAATTGGCGTGAAAATGAGGAGGAGAATGATCGTTGTAATACATGGAAATGATGATACCGAAGAAGTGTGCAAGTTCTGGCAATTGTCTTGACCTGAGGCTTGAGCTTGATTCTACCTACAACGAATTTCAGTGCGCCGAACGCTCAGCATCACCTGGCCGCAAGGTATGCTCCGCGAAGAAGTTAGCCATCCGGTGGTGGCTCAGGTGCATGGCGGTGTTACAGAGTGGTAGGAGTGTCAGGCTCAAGAAGCGGTAACACCCTCGCAATAACCATCGTCATTACATCTGAAGAAATCCGCTCGATGAACTTCGCTTTCCTCGTTCGCCAGTCAAGGCTCTTCAGCTGATCGGACAGGACAACACCACTCACGGAATATCCATCAGGCAGCGCCACCTCAAAAGGGTAACCCTTAAACTTAGATGAAATTGGACAAAATAGTGCCAGCCCTACTTTCCCATTGTAGGTTTTTGGGGAAAGAACAAGTGCTGGCCGTCTTCCACGCTGTTCACTTCCGGCCTGTGGCGTGAACTCCAGCCACACCAAATCGCCACGATCAGGCACGTAGGAAGACATCAGAACGCTTCGGAACCCACGGCATCCCCCGTATCAACGGAAGCGTGAATGTTTTCCGGCGTGATACCAGCAAGAAGATCGGCAAGCCTGAGCCGGCTCGGCAGAGAGGGCCTCAAGACCAGCTCACCATCCTTCGCAATGAGACTGACTTCCGTGCCAGCCCCCAAGCCCACCTCATCTGCCAAGCCGCGCGGAATCCTTACGCCAAGGCTGTTTCCCCACTTCTGAACTCTCGTATGCATGCCCTAGTTGCGGCTATACAGAGACTATACCACTGGTCGGCTCGGCAGCCAGCGCCCCATCTTTCATACGCTCATCATCACCCGCCCGTAGCCACCATCGCGAAAAACCGAGCCCCATGATTTGGTGCGGGTGCATGATGTTGTTGGGGCAATCCTTGCGGTGGAGGCGCCGATTGATGCGTGCCTGTTCTTAGGCTCATCATGTCAGCTCATGCTGGACATTCTTGAGCAGAGAGGATGTGATCTGCATCAGGAGCTGCCAATCTGACGAACGGATTGCCACGCTGTCGTCTTATCGGGACTGAACAGCAAAGAAAGAGAGATCGGCAATCGGCTCAAACGCGCTCATGTTGCTACCCGATTCCTCCAGCCAATCCATCCAGGCTGCGAGGTCGTGGGTGAAGGGAGCCTGCCCGCCCTTGGCGTGGATCCAGCCTTTCAGGGCCTTTTCGCAAGCCTGTTGCAGCCGGAACCCGATACTGCTATCGCGGAAACCGGAGAGAGCCAACATGCGCTGCGCCTCCACAAGATCGGCCTGGGCGATCCTCAGATAGCGCAGGGCGTCCGGATCAGCCATTGAGCAGAATCCCTTCTTGATAGGCCAGGGATGTAATGGCGCTTCTGTATTGCTTGCGTTGGCTCACCTCGCCTTCGCTGTACAGAAGCAGGTCAAGCGGCAAGCGATGGCTGGAATACTGCCGCCAAAGATCTCCCAGCACCCGCAGACGATCCTGGCCCGCCAACCACTCATCCGGCACGGTGATCAACAGATCAACGTCGGAATCAGGCCTGGATGTGCCCTTGGCCCGTGATCCAAACAGGCGGATCTGGGCGTCGGGGATGGCGGCGGCGATCCCCGCGGCGATCACACGGATCCGCGGGTCGATCGGGATGGCGGATGTAGGGCTGGGAGCCGCTGTCATGGAGGCATTTTGACCGAGCCGTGATGGGGGTGGGAGTGAGGCGCGGACGGAGCGAGGGCATGACGACAGCCGGTGGCGGGAGAATGAAAAAAATCGAGGCGCCTACGGCGTCATCCCCTACAGCCAACAGCCAGGCAGCCCCAACAGCCAACAGCCAGGGCTAAAAAACAGCCCCAGGGCAAAGGGCCCAAGGGCTCAAGGACCAAGAAGGGAGCCTGGGGGGAGGAGACAGCAGGGGCGAAAACCAACCAAGGTGCTGGCGTTGGCCGGGCGGAGGCCGTCCCGGAAGGCGGCGCGGCAGTAGAGGGGATCGAGGATCCAGGAACCGCCGCGCAGCAGCTTCCAGCCCCGCTGGCCGCTCTCTCGGCGCACGAGATCCCCATCCTCTTCTCGCCAGGGCTCACCATCCTCCGGATGGCCCTCACCCACGGGGTTGGGATGCCAGCTGTCTTCACACCACTCATACAACTGCCCATGCAGCTCGGCCAGACCCCAGCGGTTCACCAGCCCGCTGGCCCCGTTCAGCCCAGGCTGCTTGGTCTTCGCTCGTTTGCGGCCACGACCAAAGGTGAAGCTGGCGCCATACCTCGCCCAACTGGCATCCAGCGTGTCGCCGAAATGGAACGGCGTGGCGGCCCCTGCCCGGCAGGCCCCCTCCCATTGGTTCTCGCTGGGCAGCGCCAGCTGGGGCGCCTGACCGCTGCCACCCAGCTCCGACCAGCACTCCTGGAGCCATCGATTCAGCCGCTGCAGCCATTCCCGGCTCTGTTGCCAGCTGACGCTTTCCACCGCCAGCTCGCCGGGCTGGCCGTGCTGGTCCCACAGGCTCTCGGGCTTGGCGGCGCCAGGGCTCTCCTCCAGTTCCCGCTCGATCTGGCCCACCGCCTCAACCACGGCCCGCCACTGCCCCTGGCTGATCGGCTGGCGCACCAGCGCAAACGCTTCCAGCCACACCCGCCGCGGCGCTTCCACATCCACGCCATCCCGGCAGCCGTCGCGGTTGAAGGCGAACCAGTCCAAAACCTCCTGGCGGGCGTGCTCCGTGGGTGGTGAACCCAACTGCGCCTCTCCCTCCGGAACCACCACCAGCTCTAGCCGCTCACCCCCCGGCAGCGGCAGCGTCCACACGGGCACCTCCACCACCTCGGTGCGAATCCGCAGGCCGCTCCCTTCCTCCAGGGCCGTGAGGGTGAGCATCGGCACTGGTTTCTCCTCACCGCTGCCAAATAACGGCAGATCGGCCGAGGCCGCCAGTTGCAGGCCCCGTGAGGCGCCCTGCAGCAGCGGCAGGCGGGCGTCGTGCTCCGCCCAGCCTTCCGCATCCACCACCAGCAGGTTGAGGGCATCGCTGCGCAGCCAGCCTTCCAGCTCTGCGGCGATCCGCTGGCGCTGATCCCGATCGCCACTGCGGCGGGCCAGAAGCCCCAGGCTCTCCGCCGCCCGCCGCCGCAGCGCCACCGGCACCGCCGTGTCGGCCAGGCCATCCCGCAACGGCTGCTCGGCGCCGATCAGCGCCAGCACCAGGGCCGCGTCCTGTCGGTCGGCCAGGGGGCAATTCCCATCGCCCAGCAGCGGCTGCAGCGGTTCACGCCCCTCCTTGCGCACCGCCCGCTGTTCGCTGCCGCCAGCCGCCGCCAGCGCCGCCAATTGCTCCAGGGCCTGGCGCCGTAGGCGCTCCGGGGCTTCGGGGGTGAGGTCGGCCCCGAGCCGCTTGACGCGCAGGGCTTGCAGGCGCTCCACCTTGCTCTCCTCAATCCACCGCACCAGCGGCTCCCAGGTGCGCAGCAGCGCCTCATGGGCGATCTCCACGCTGCCCTCCTTCAACACCAACAGGCGGTCATCCACCAGCCGCCGCACGATCGCCAGGCTGGCGGGCGGCAGGTCCTCAAGTCGCGCCGCCCGTTTGGCCTCCTGGCCGTCGCCGCTGACGCTGACGAGATGATCCAGAAACGCCTCCCGCAGCGCCGCACGCTCCTCTTCGCCGCTGGTTTGCGGATCCCAGCACTCCTTGGCTCGGGTGCTCACCGCCCCCGCCACGCCGCCCAAGTGCTTGTAGTCGTCAAGCGTCAGGTCCCACTGTTCACCGGGCCGCGTTCCCGCGAGGGCGACACCCCGCCGCTCCCTGGCCCTCCACAGCTTCTCCAAGGTGAAGGCCAGCAGGGGCAACGCATCTCGCCCGCCGCTCTCCTCCACCAGCCGCTCCTTCAATCCCGGCTCCAGGGTGAGCTTTGAACGATCCGCCGGGCCGGTGATCAGGTCGCCGAAGTCTGCTGGTTCGATCGGCTCCAGGGGAAGGCTCTTCGCCATGCCCGTCAGCGCCGGCCAGCGGGTTTGCAACGGCGCCAGAAAATCCGTTCGCATCGTTGCCAGCACCAACAGCCCGGCCTTGGGAACGCGCAGCAGGTTGCGTAGGAACGTCTGGAACGTCTCAGCCTCATCCGCTTGGCCATCGTCCTTCGGGCCAGCACTCAGCAGCTCCTCGAACTGATCGATCACCAACAGCAGCCGCGTGTTGCGCTGGCGCTGCAGCTCCCGCAGGCTGCTGAGCGGATCGGCGGCGTCAAACACGCCACCGGCGTTCACCACCGCCCGCTCCAACTCCTTGAAGGGCTGATCGCCTGGCGTGAACGGCGGCAGCACCGTCCAACTGCCTTCGCCGTCGCCCTTCAGCCGAGGCACCACCCCCGCGCGCACCAGCGACGACTTGCCATAACCCGACGCCCCCAGCAGCAGCAAGAACGCCTGCGGGCGCAACGCCAGGGCACTGAGGCGTTCCACCACGGCCTCAATCGCCACGTCGCGCCCGAAGAACACCGGAGCCTGCGGTTCCTCGAACGCCGGCAGACCCGGATAGGGCGGCAGGGTCGCGTCCCAGGTTTGTAGATCCCTCCATTTGAGCTTGCGCTGCAGGGTTTGGCGCAACCGTTGCCGCACCTCCGCCAGCCGCTCGGGGCTGGGGTTCACGGCATCAGGCACCTGGATCGCCTGGTGGGCCTGCAGCAGCAGCGGCAACGGCTCGCTCTTCAGCTCCTCAGCGGTCTTGGCCAACTGGATCGGGATCACGGTCTTGCCGTCCTTCACTGCGATCGCCACCTCCCCCACGCACCAGGGCGAACTCTCATACCGCTCGCTGCAGAGGCACACCATCGCCCTCGCCTCGTCCAGCTCGCGATACAGCGTCTGGCGCCAATCATCACCAGCCTTCACGCCACGGCTGTGACTCTTGTCGCGGAAGTAGCCGTACTTCCACTCCGTGAACCATTCCTCCAGCCGGTCTGCCCAGGCATCACCCTCAGGGTCGCGGCCGGTGTAGCTGATGAAGATCGCGCCCATGGGGAAGAAGCCGACGCCGCGTTAGCTCAATCTACCGGCCGCTGGTGGCTGAGCTTGGTGCGGTCGTCTGCAAGCCTTCTGATTTGCCCAACATAGAATATGCGGACCCACATATCACGCAAAAACCGATCATTGCTGCATATCCTGCAATTACCCGATTTATTTGATGCCTGAAAGCCATTGCAATGACTAGGAGCCTAGGGAAGCGATCGGATTAAGGGAAGGATATGTAGATTCAGTTTATCACGCTTGATCCACATCTCGTTGCCCTTGTCAAGCCGTGACCGTGCGAGGATCTATAAGGGTGATTAGCAGATCCCAGAGTTAGGCCAAGCTTGTAACTTGCATGCAGACGAATTATGTCTCTTACGAGTTCTTCAGCCTTAGATATTCACTCTCTTTTCATTCTCCGCGATAATATTCATGCGCAACCATAGTGGTTCTTAATGTTCTAATGAATCATGCGAAACGTCGCTGACCGCTTCCATCGATCAATGATGGACCCGACACCCCAACTTGTTGCTTGAAACGGACCAGGGCGATTTCGCTGGCGCAGGGGGCGTCAACCTGCGGCAGCACTGGCCAGGGAGGGCAACAGGGTGACGAGCTGGGGGAAGAACAGGATCAGCAGCAGCACCGACAGCTGCAGGGCGATGAAGGGCAGAGCGCCGCGATAGATGTCGCCCGTGCTCACGCCTTCCGGGGCCACGCCGCGCAAATAAAACAGGGCGAAGCCGAAGGGGGGCGTCAAGAAGGAGGTTTGCAGGTTGGCGCCGATCACCACGCCGAGCCAGAGCAATCCTTCGGGGCCGAGGAGCTGGCGGGCGGTGGGCAGCAGCAGCGGCACAACGATGAAGGCGATCTCAAAGAAGTCGATG
>JBIIRU010000060.1:0-10644 GCA_044341355.1 Cyanobium sp.
CTGGAAGGGGCGGCCGTTGGCCTGATCGGTGGGGGGCCAGCAACTGGCCGCTGGCGGACCGTTGCTGCCCAGGAGGCGATTGGGCTGGTTAGCTTTCGCCATCGTTCCCATGGCTGAAGATGGCCGGCTCCCGTGTCAGCGAAACCCGCATGCACTGGGTGAGATGGCTACTCACCACAGGCTGGCTCCTGATCATCGCTTCGCTGTTCTTCGATCCGTTCACGGCCCGCTTCACCAGTGCGGATCACCCCTGGAGTCCGCTGCGATTGGCCGATAAGTGCGTGGCGGTGCAGGGCCGCTGCCTGGTCGAATCGCCTTATCCCCTCGGCACCACGATCTTCTGGGGAGCGGTCGTGCCGGCGGGAATCTTCATATTGCTGGTCTTCGGCCATGAACTCTGGCGGCGCATCTGTCCGCTCTCGTTCATTTCCCAGATCCCCCGCGCCCTGGGCCGCCAGCGCCAAACCGCCAAACGCAACCCCAAGACCGGCGAGATCCGCCATCAGCTGGCGCGGGTTCCGCCCGATTCCTGGCTGGCCAAGTACTACCCCTTCCTGCAGTTCGGCTGGCTTTATGCCGGCCTCTGCGGCCGGATTCTGTTCTTCAATGCCGACCGGCTGGTGTTGGCGATCTGGTTGCTGTTCACGATCGCCGCCGCGGTCACGGTCGGCTGGCTGTATGGCGGCAAGGCCTGGTGTCAGTACTTCTGCCCGATGGCGCCGGTGCAGTCGGTCTACTCGACGCCGACGTCACTGCTGGGCAGCTCCGCCCCGATGAGCCCGACCACGATCACCCAGTCGATGTGCCGCACGGTTGATGCCAACGGCGAGGAGCAGAGCGCCTGTGTGGCCTGCCAGCAACCCTGCATCGACATCGATGCCGAGCGCATGTACTGGGCACGGCTGGAGCAACCCTCCTTTGCCTTCGAGCGCTATGCCTATGTCGGCCTGGTGGTGGGTTATTTCCTCTACTACTACCTCTATGCCGGCAACTGGGACTACTACTTCTCCGGCGCCTGGGCCCGCCAGCCGGATCAGCTGGCAACCCTGCTCAGCCCCGGGTTGTATCTGTTCGGCCAGGTCATCAACATCCCGCGGCTGGTGGTCGTGCCGCTGCTGCTGGGGCTGTTCAGCTGGCTGGGCTGGCTGGCCGGCAAGACAATCGAGGCCTGGATGCAGCGCCGCGTGCGCCGCGCTGGGGCGGAGCCCGATCGCATCTTGATCCGCCACCGCGTCTTTTTGGCGGCCACCTTTCTGGTGTTCAACTTCTTCTTCCTGTTCGCCGGCAGACCACTGCTGCAGCTGGCGCCGGCCTGGGTGCAGTACCTGTTCGACATGGCGTTGGTCGCCACCAGCTCCCTGTGGCTGGTGCGCAACTGGCACCGCAGTCCGGCCCTCTATGGCCGCGAGAATCTGGCCGAGCGCTTCCGCCGCCAGCTCCAGAAGCTGGGGCTTGATGTGGGTCGCTTCCTGGAGGGCCGCAGCCTCGACGATCTCAACACCGATGAGGTGTACGTGCTGGCCCGCATTTTGCCCGGATTCGGCAGCGAGCAGCGCCATGAGGCTTACAAGGGGGTGGTGCGCGATGCCCTGGCCGAGGGCTATGTGAACATCTCCAGCAGCCTTGAGGTGCTGCGGCGCATGCGCCAGGAACTCGGCATCTCCGACGACGAACACCGCCAGCTGCTCGATGAACTCGGCGTGGAGGATCCGGCGCTGCTTGATCCCGACCAGCGCCGCAGCCTCGAAGATCAGGTGCGTCTCAGCGGCTACCGCCGCTCGCTGGAACGGCTGCTGCGCCTGCAGAGCCGGATCGGAACAGGCAGCGACGGTGGTGGTGGTGGTGGTGGTGGCAAAGGTGGTGGTGATGCGGCGCTGCTCGATTCAATCGGCAGCCAGTATTCGATCAGTTCCCAGGAAGAAGCCCGCATCCTGGAGGCCGTGTCTCCCGCCGAAGCGGCCCATCACCGCGCCGAGATGCTGCTGCAGCGGCTCGAAGACCTGGAGCTCGCCGCCCGCAGTTTGAGTGAACCGCTGCTGCTGCGGCACCAGCCCGCCCCGGTCGCCCTGCTGGCGGACCGGCTGCGGCTGCGCCAGGAGCTTTGCCTCAGCGCCATTTTGGACTGCCTGGTCCAGCTGGAATCCGCGGCCGAGCGACAACAGCTGCTGGACCGGCTGAGCATCGCGGCACCAGCAGCGCTGCCGGAGTTGCTGGAGCAGGAGCGCTGGCGGACCAAGCTGCCCGCCGCGCTGATCGACCGCCTGCGGGCTGGCAACCGGGCCGGGGCCCAGCCCGGGCCCGCCCTGCCGGTCGCGGCGACGTTGCAGCAGCTGGAGCGGCTTGCCCAGGACCCGGACCCGATCGCGGCCACCGCCGCCGTGGTGCTCAGCACCAGCCTCGATTGGCAGCGGGGTCGCTCGTTGGCCGCTGGCCTGGCCGCCGCGGAACGGCCCGCCTGGGTGCGGAAGACGGCCGCGCAACTCCTGGCCCTGCAGCCACCGCAGGCGCCAGCGGCACTGCCTTTAGCAGCGCTGCCGGAGTTCGAGAAACGGGTGGTGCTCGCCACCAGCGATTTCTTCCACCGCACCTGGACGGACACGCTGGATCTACTGGCCGATCACGCCGAGATCCGCAGCTTTGCGGCGGGCGAGGCGATCACCGCCGCGGGCGACTCCTGCCGCGAGCTGTTGTTGCTGATCGAAGGGGAGGCCCGGGTCGAAGAGCGCAGCGGCGATCAGGTGCGCTTTCGTGCCCTGCGGGCCGGCCAGGTGCTCGACGAACTGGAGGTGCTGACCCACAGCAATTCCGAGAACACGATCGTGGCCGAAACTGCCGGCACCAGGGTGTTGGCCGTGCCGGTGGATTGCTTCGACGCCACCCTGGAGCGCGATCCCGACTTCGCCCGCCGGGTGCTGGCGCTGGAAACCCGTCAGTTGCAGCGCGTCACCCGCGAGCTGCCGGCCTCCCCGCTCGGTTGAAGCCCTCCAGCCGGCTGGGAGCTGATGCGGCGCGCTCACGTTCAGCGCGGCTTGGTGGTCACGACCGAACAGATCGAGCGTAATTTTTTCAGGTGTTGATAAGGAATTCTGTTTGGCGCTGCCTGCAGCGGAGACCTATTGTGTTCGCCAGCGCTACGGTTCCATGCACTGGTTCTGGCTGGGGCTATAGCCTGTCTCTTGCCCAGGTCATCGCAGTTGTGGTCGTGGCTGCAAAGGGGCTTTCGATCTCAGTCCTGCCGTGCGGCAAGACTTAAATTGGCTAGCATTGGCTACTGCTACTGGAATAACAGCTGATATCGGCGCTGGCTGAGTCAACTGCAAATCAGGCTTCGAGATGACCATCACGCCCAACTGGCCGCAGGGCGTCGGGATATCGCCGCAAGGGTCCCATTAGTACCCATGCCATTACCATGAGGTTGAGCATTGAGCCACAGGCTTCCCATCCCATCAGCAGCGACCTGTACCACGCCAGTGACAGCCAGGTCAGGCGGCCAGGCCCAGGGGGCATGTGGCGGGTGTTTCTATCCCACACCTCTGAGCTGAGGGAATATCCGGAGCCCGGCAAGTCCTATGTCGATCGGGTGGAGCGGGCGGTGAGCGCGGCGGGTCATGGAATTGTGGATATGGCGGATTTCGCGGCCCAGGATGCACGGCCTGCTGCGGTCTGCGTTGAGGAGGTGAGCCGCTGCGACGTCTACGTGGGCATTTACGGCCTCCGCTATGGCTCGCCGGTGCGGGATCGACCGGAGCTTTCCTATACCGAGCTGGAATTCGAGGCCGCCAGCGATCGGAGGATGCCGCGGCTGGTCTTTTTGCTCGACAGCCGCTCCCAGGAGCTGGCGATGCCACCGGCAGCCCTGGTGGATCGGGAGTACGGCCAGCGGCAGGACGCCTTCCTGCAACGCGTCAGCGATTGCGGGCTCACCGTGCAGCGCTTCCGCAATCCCGACCATCTCGCCACCTTGGTGGAACGATCCCTGCGCAAACTGGCGGAGCGCTCCGGCGGCAACTCCGGCGGTGGCGCTAGCCCCAGCGGCAGCAGCAGCGGCGCCCCCGTCAGTGCCCGAGCGGTTCCGGAGCTGCTGCCCTACCTGCCGAATCGGCATCAGCAGGAGCAGGCGATGGGGGATGCCCTGCAGCGGCTCTTGGCTGGCGATCGGGCCCAGCCTCTGGTTGTGATCCTCCATGGCGAGGAGGATCAACGGGTGGAGCTGTTCCGCGATCGCTTCTTTCAGCACAGCACGGCCGCCCTGTTAGGCCAGCCGCTAATGATTCGGGATTTCCAGCTGCCCTGGCCGAGTGAGCTGGTACCGGGCGAACCGTTTGCCGAGCAGTTCCTGGAAAAGATCTGCCACCACCTGCTGAGCGACAGCCGCGCCAAGGATCGGCTGCAGGCACTGCTGCGCGATGCACCGGGACCGGTGGTGCTCTGGAGTTCGCTCTACACCGACGACTGGGGGCGCCAGGGGGCCCAGTTGTTTGAACAGGTCTGCCGCTTCTGGCAGGAGCATGAGGCGGTGGCGGGCCATCGCCTGATCCACTGGATCACGATCAATTACCTCAAACCACCGGCCTATCGGCTGAGGCTGGCGGCCCTGCGCTGGCTGCTGCCGGGCTACTGGCGTTATCGGGCCAGCCGCCGCCGTCGCCGCCGGCTGAACGAGCGGATTCGCAACGCCCTCAAGGCCATGCACCAAGCGACGGCCGCAGGCAGCAGGCTGGTGGTGTTGCCAGAGCTCCAAAGCGTGCGCCGCAGCGATGCCGAAACCTGGGTGCGCAGCCAACCGGTGCGGGAGTTCCTGCGCGACCAGGGCCTGCGGCGACTGGAGGATGCGGTGCGCTCCTATTACCGTCGTGAGGCGGCAGAAGGTCTGGAGCACATCCCGATGGAGCAGCTGGGGGCCTTCCTGCAAACCGAGCTGGAACAGGTGGTGAAGCCATGAGCAGCACCTTTGAACTCTTTCACGGCGATGGCCGCCAAAACCCCGAGCTTGCTGCCCAGCTGCCGGCACCGCTCTACACCGCCCTGCGCCATCCGGGTCGCTACCTGGTGGACGACGGCCTGCGGGATGCCTGCAATGTGGCCTTATTGCTCGGCCAGCCCCTGCTGCTCACCGGCGAAACCGGCACCGGCAAATCGCGCTTTGCCCATGCCCTGGCCTGGGAATTCGGCCTTGGCGAACCGTTGGTTTACGAGGTGAAATCCACCAGCACCGCCCGCAGCCTCTTCTATCACTACGATGCTCTGCAGCGCTATCAGGACATCCAAACCGGCCTCCAGGCCAAGGACGTCCCGCTGAGTAAGTACCTGACGATCCACGCATTGGGCCAGGCGATTCTCAATAGCCATGCGCCCGCAGATTTGCCCGACGCGCTCGCTGGCTTAGCCCACAGCGGCGCGCCGCAGCGCTCGGTGGTGCTGCTCGATGAGCTGGACAAAGCCCCGCGCGATTTCCCCAATGATGTGCTCAACGAGCTGGAGGATCTCTATTTCCGCATTCCGGAACTGGGGGATTTGCGGCTGCAGGCCCAGCCAGAGCTGCGCCCTCTGATGGTGCTCACCAGTAATTCCGAGCGGGATCTGCCCGATGCCTTCCTGAGGCGCTGCGTTTATTACCACTTGCCCTTTCCGGATCCTGAAAAGCTGGAGGAGATCGTGGCCCTGCAGCTGCAGGAGTTTCCGGCCAGTTCTGCCCTGAGCCGCGATGCGATCGATCTGTTTCTGCGGTTGCGGCAGCCCGTCAGCGGCCTGCGCAAAAAACCGGCCACGGCCGAACTTTTGCTCTGGCTGCTGACCTTGCGGCGCCTGCTGGGCGATAGCGCCGATGCCAACGGCCTGCGCGGCCTGGGCCAGCACGGCGCCGTGCAACGCAGCCTCAGCAGCTTGATCAAGACGGCCGACGACCGCGTCCGGGCCGAGCAGGTGGTGAACCAGTGGCTGAGCGGCTGAGCGGCGACTGGCCCGAGCACCTCGAAGAGCTGCTGGAACGCCTGCGGCTGGACGGTTTCCGCATCGGCGTGCGCGAAACCCTGCGGTTGCATCAGCTGCTACTTGCCCTTGTGGAGCGGGGTGTGCCACTGCACAATCCGCAGCGGCTGGCCAGCCTGCTTGGGCCAGTGCTCTGCCGCTCGGCCAGCGAACAGGACTCTTTAGCGTTTCATGTGAGCAGCTGGTGGCACCAACCCCTGCCTGTTGCCAATTCGCCCCTGGTGGACGCCCTAGGGGCTGTGGAGCGCCGGCGTAACCGTGTGCTGCGCTGGCTGGCGCCCCGCCCGCTCGCCCTGGCGCTTGCGGCGGGGCTGGTGGGGGTGGCTGCGGTGGCCTCCGTGTCCGGTAAGTTGCAGTGGCCCCAGGCAATCCGACCCGAGCCGGAGCCTCAGCCGGCGACCGGGCCTGCCAGGCCCGAAGGTGCAGGTGACAAGCTTCCTGCCGCCCAGCCGAAGACTCCCAGCCCCAAGGCCGTGACACCCACCGTCCTGGAGCCGACTCGGATGGTAGACGCTGTCCGGCAGGAAAGTCTGGGGCTGCTGATGCCAGCCGATTTCGTCTTGCTTCTGCCCCTCGGCATGCTGCTGTCTATGGATTTGCTGCTGTCTATGGCGGCGGTTCAATTGGGCGTGCGCTGGTGGTGGTGGCGCCAGGCGCGTTTGGTGCTGCAGCGGCTGCCCAGTCGCTCTAATCCCCAGTTGCATCACCTTGCGATGGAGTTGATCGAACCGGATCTGCTGGCCCTACCGAAGCGGCTGCGTATCGGGCGGGCGCTCAACCTTTGGCAGCGCCTGCCATCGGACGACCTCGATGGCGTCGCCACCGTGGAGCAAAGCCTGCGGCAGGGCGGCTGGCTCTGCCCCCAATACAGCCAGCGGCGCCAGCGGCTCAGCTATCTGTTTTTGCTGGATCAGCAGAGCCTGGCCGACCAGCAGACCCGCCAGCTGCGGGCCTGGCTGGAATGGTTGCGGCAGGAAGGGCTGCTGGCAGAGTGGCAGTGCTTCCAGCGGCAGCCCAGCTTCTGCCATGGTCCCGACGGCCTCGGCCCCCAGCGCAGCCTGGCGGAACTGGCGGCGCTGCACCCCGAGGCGGTGGCGCTGGTGGTGGCCGATGGGGAGCGATTTTTCAGTCCGGTGGATGGCTCGCTCCAGCCCTGGCTGCAGGGCCTGGCGGCCTGGCCCCGCCGGGCTGCCCTCACCCCCAGGCCGTGGGCCCATTGGGGGGCTGCTGAAGCGGAACTGGGCCGCCACCTGCCCGTGCTGCCAGCCTCGGCGGAGGGTCTGCTGGCCCTGGGCCCGATGCTGGAGGACAGCGCCCGGCCAGCCACTGCCACTTACCAGGGCTCGGCCGCGGACTCGGCCGAGCCCCCGGAACCGCCGCTGCTGCGGGGCGGCAGCGACCGCTGGCTGCAGCGCACACCGCAGGCGCCGGCACTGTTGCAGCAATTGCTGGCGCAGCTGCGCACCTACCTCGGTGCCGATGGCTTCAGCTGGCTGGCGGCCTGCGCCGTGTTCCCCGACCTGCACTGGACGATCACCGCCTATCTGGGCCAACGGCTGCGCAATGGCGCTGGCCAGCCGTTGGTCACGGGGTGTCCCTTGCTGCGGCTGGCGCGGCTGCCCTGGTTTCGCCACGGCCTGCTGCCCGACTGGCTGCGGCTGCCGCTGGTGCTGTCGCTGGATCCGGTCCAGCAGAGCGCAGTGCGCGAGGCCCTGGGCCAACTGCTGCTCGGCGCGCTCGAGGGGGGCGAGGTGGGCACGGCCCAGCTGACGGTGGCCAGCGGCTACGGCCGGGTATTGCCGCGTCTGCGCTCGCCGCTGCTGGAACGGTTGCGCCGCCGCAGCGCCCCCACCAGCCCGCTGCGGGATCACCTCTTCCTGCGCTTCCTGCAAGACCGCCCCCTGCTGGCCGCCGATGCGCCGGAGAGCCTGCGGCGGCTGATGCCACCGCCAGCGCAAGCCGGCTGGCCGTGGCGACCATGGCGCAGTCTTGTCCCAGGCTGCAACCTCGGCCGACGCGGCATGGTGGTTGCAGCGATGCTGCTGCTGGGACTGGCGGGGCCCAGCCTGCTGCTGGTGCGGCAGCTGCGGCTGGCCTGGATCGATGCCTTGATGAGCCCAGTCAGTGGTGTGACAAGCGAGGCGCTACCCGCGATCAGTCTGCAGCGGGCGATCACCGCCCTGGGCCTGAGCGGCTCAATGCTGATGCCCCTGGGGCCCGGCTCCGAGCTGGAGCAAGCGGAGGCTGCCCTGGCGGAGGGACTTTCACTGCCGGTGCTACAGCAAGAAAAGGTGCCCATGCTGGGCCACACAGGAAAGGTGTTGTCCGTGGCCTTCAGCCCAGACGGCCGCCGCATCGCTTCGAGCTCTGAAGACAATACCCTGCGGCTCTGGGATGGCGCCAGCGCCAAGCCCATAGGCTCCCCTCTAAAGGGGCATTTAGGTTCGGTGGGCTCCTTGTCCTTTAGCCCCGATGGTCGCCGCATCGTCTCTGGTTCGGCAGATAACACTTTGCGTCTATGGAATGCATCCACCGGCCAGCCCTACGGGTCTGCCCTTCAAGGTCACACAGCCCCGGTGAGGTCAGTTGCCTTCAGTCCCGACGGCCGCCGCGTCGTCTCCGGTTCTTACGACAACACCCTGCGCCTTTGGGATGCCGCCAGCGGGAAGCCCAGTGGGATTCCTCTGAATGGCCATACAGCCCCGGTGATCTCAGTAGCCTTCAGCCCCGACGGCCGCCGCATCGTCTCCGGTTCAGCTGACAACACCCTGCGCTTCTGGGATGCCTCCAGCGGCCAGCCAATCGGACCACCCTTGCAAGGCCATTCAGCCCTGGTGAGCTCCGTGGCCTTCAGCCCCGACGGCCGCCGCATCGTCTCAGGTTCAGCTGACAACACCCTGCGCTTCTGGGATACTGCCAGTGGCCGGCCAATCGGACCACCCTTGCAAGGCCATACAGCCCTGGTGAGCTCTATAGCCTTCAGTTCCGACGGCCGTCGAATCGTCTCCAGTTCAGACGACAAGACACTTCGCCTCTGGGATGCCGCCAGCGGCCAGCCCATCGGGCCTCCCCTGCAAGGCCATACAGAGTCGGTGAGTAACGTGGCATTCAGCCCCGACGGCCGCCGCATCGTCTCTGGCTCTCTCGATAAAACTCTGCGCCTCTGGGCGTGGCCGGCCTGGCAGCAGTCTCTGCCGCTGGCCTGCCACAAGCTGAAGGATCACAGCTTACTTACAAGTCTTCCATGGCTGAATTCGGCACGGGCGGTCTGCGACCAACTGGTCTGGTCCCAGGCAGAGCCGGTGTTGTCCGTGACTTTCAGCCCCGATGGTCGCCTAATCGTCTCTGGCTCAGACGACAACACCCTGCGCCTCTGGGATGCCGCCAGCGGTCAGCCCATCGGCCTTCCCCTTCAAGGCCATACATCCTGGGTGAACTCCGTCGCCTTTAGCCCAGACGGCCGCCGCATCGTCTCCGCCTCATATGACAACACCCTGCGCCTATGGGATGCCGCCAGCGGCAAGCCGATCGGGTCTGCCCTTCAAGGCCATACAAACTGGGTGGTCTCCGTAGCCTTCAGCCCCGATGGCCGCCGCATTGTCTCCGGCTCAGCCGACAAAAGCCTGCGCCTGTGGAATGCCGCCAGCGGTAAGCCGATCGGGCCTTCCTTGCAAGGCCATACATACTCGGTTAGGTCTGTGGCCTTCAGCCCAGACGGCCGCCGCATCGTCTCCGGCTCTGGCGACAACACCTTGCGGCTCTGGGATGTCGCCAGCCGCAAGGCTATCGGGCTTCCCCTTCAAGGCCATACATCTTGGGTGAACTCCGTGGCCTTCAGCCCCGACGGCCGCCGCATCGTCTCCGGTTCTCGCGACAACACCCTTCGCATCTGGGATGCCGTTAGCGGCAAGCCGATCGGGCCTCCCCTGCGAGGTAATCAAGCCCCGGTGGCCTCCGTAGCCTTCAGCCCCGACGGCCGCCGCATCGTTTCCGGATCTGAAGACAAAACCCTACGCATCTGGGACGCCGACAGCGGCAAGCCGATAGAGCCACCCTTGCGAGGCCATACAAAAGCGGTGAACTCCGTTGCCTTCAGCCCAGACGGCCGCCGCATCATCTCCGGCTCTCGCGATAACACCCTGCGCCTCTGGGATGCCACCAGCGGCTCGCTGCCCTAGCCCCGGTGGATGCAGGCCAGAGACTGGCTGCGTCTGCAATGATGCTTAGCAACAACAAAGCCGGCATGAGACTTCTGCCAGCGGCACAATTCTGCCCCTGGCCAGGCCGCTCTGCTGGCGCACATCGATGAAGGTCTCCTCCGCTGGCGCAGCCGCCATCAGCCATGCGGGGAGCTAACAATGGGGTGGCCAGGGAGGGTCGAGGCGCACCAGTTGCAGGCGCCCTCCAGCTCACCCTCCCCGCTTCACCCCCCCGGGCCGCCTTCCCAGTCAAACCGGGGCAGCCGGTAAAGAGCCTCCCGCTGGGCCTCGCTCCAGATGTCCATCATGGTGGCCAGATCGGCATCGTCCGCCTCGATCTTGCGCTGCTGAGCGATGGCCAGACTGCCGGCGGGAATCAACGCCAACTCGAAGGGTGGGCCCACACTGAGGTTGGAGCGCTGGGTGAGGACCTGGGAGATCAGGCAGAGCCGGGCGC
>JBIIRU010000336.1:0-3074 GCA_044341355.1 Cyanobium sp.
AGTTTTGAAACTCTTTGTTGCTCATCCCAGAAACCTCGTTGGCCCACTGTCGCAATCAGATCTGATTGAGTAATTATAGCCTTGATTCCGCCGGAATCAAGTCCACTTAGCAATTTTCGAGGTGCCCTTAAGTAGACCAAACCAGCCTTCAAAGATGCCGATTCAAAGCCAACCACCAGCCCAGGGAAATCCCCATCATCACCACCAGACCCAGTATAAAAATGGTGATCGTTCGGGGCGGCACCATGTCAGCTCGCACCAAATCAAGGCGGACCAATAATACTGAGCAAGCCAGAATCAGAACACTAGAAAATACCGCAAGGTGCAACAGATACAGTCCTCCCGCAATCACAAGTAACAGGGTGCCAACCAGGCTTACGACCCGGCTATAGGCCATCATTGTGCTCAACTGGTGCATCAAAATATCCGGGATGGTACACACCACAACCACCATCAGGGCCTGCAGGCATTCCACCGATAACAGCAGGTTTCGGTACAGGCCAGTGCCGAAAATCTGGGGATCAAGCGTATGGCTCCAACGACTGCCCAGATAGGTGCTCACCCCAAACAGCAGCAGCAGCATCGGCGCCCGCACCGGCAGCAAGGCATAACGCAGCAGATTCATTGGGGTTCAAGCACCAGGGAAATTGCCGCCAGCGGACAGCTGGGCAGGCATTGTTCGCAAACCAGGCAGAGGGCTGCGGCAAAGGTCAGCCGTTGCTCCTGGTGCTGAAAGCGCAGGGCGCCGCTGGGACAGACACTGGAACAGATGCCGCAGTCAACGCACAGGGCGGGGTCGATGCGGATCTCGCCCAGGCTGCGATCCAAGCCCAGCCCCTGACGCTCCAACCAGAACTCGGCGGCATCGAGTTCATCGATGTCACCGGAAAGCTCCACCACCATGGTGCCGCTTTGGTTCGGCGCAATCTGGGCCCTGAGGATCTTGGCGGCGATATTGAAATCCACCGCCAATCTGTAGGTGATCGGCTGATGCACCGCTGCCTGGGGGAAATGCAGGGTGAGGCGCCGTTTCACCGCCGGGGTCCGAAGACTTGAAACTTAGCGGTTTGGGACGGCTAGGCCAGCGGCAGCAGCTAGGCCAACGGCAGCAGCTAGGCCAACGGCAGCGGCTAGGCCAACGGCAGCTGCCTCCAACGGCGCCCAGGGGATCTCCTACTGCTGCCAGAGTGAGCCCACCTTTCTGACCCGCCCCAGCCATGTCCCCCAGTTCGGGCCCCTCCCCCAACGCTCCCGCCGCCGCGCCCTTGGGTCGCCGAGAAAGGATGGTGCTGGCGGCGGTGGCGGCGCTGCTGGCCCTGCTGCTGTTCTGGTGGCGGGGGGGACTCCATCCCGGTGCACCCCTGGAACGCCTGGCCCGCCAATCCCCCGAACTGGACATCGCCCTGGCTGACGGCCGTCCAACGCTGGTCGAGTTCTACGCCGATTGGTGCGAAGCCTGCCGGGCCATGGCTCCGGCGATGGAAACGATCGAACGCAGCCACCATGGCGCCCTCGATGTGGTGCTGCTGAACGTGGACAACCCCCGCTGGCAACCCCAGGTGGAGCTCTACGACGTCAACGGCATCCCCCAACTGGAATTATTCGATGCGGCGGGCCAATCCGTCGGCCGCTCCATCGGCGCCCGGCAGCCGGCCGAACTGGAAGCCCTCACCACGGCCCTGATCGAAGGCAAGCCCCTGCCGCCCTTGGCCGGCGTGGGCCCTACCAGCCGCCTGGCAAGCGGCGGATCCAACCCGGACTTGGCTGGGGCCAACGATGCCGCCCCAGGCAACGGCGCCAGCCCGCCTGCCGATGGCGGCTCCAAGGACCGCCAGGCCGCCATCGGCCCCCGCAGCCACGGCTGACCCCCAAAAGCCCCGCCAACCCATGGATCCTCGCTTCCGCGTCGACTTGATCGCCGCCACCCCCAACCCCCAGCAGTGCGTCTATGCCGGCATGCACCAGGACTACAGCGAGGGCTTCGTGGCGGACGACCGAGCCCATTGGCCTGCGGAAAAGCAGGCCGGCGAGATCTGCGTCAAGCGCCTGCTGGCCGGCGAGCGCGGCCACTACGGACCCCTGGAGCACGCCCAGATTGTCTTGAATGTGGGCTGGTTTCCCCATTCGGTGATGCAGCAGGCCCGCACCCATCGGGTCGGAGTGAGTTTTGATGTGCAGTCAATGCGTTACACCGGCGACCGTATCTGCAAAGCGGCTAATGGTGAACTTGATCTAGAAGAGGTATTCTATCTCCGGCCCGTAGACAGCTACAGCGACCGCCAGGGGAAGAAATACACCTACACCACAGACGATCGGGCCAAGGATCTTGCCCTCTGCCGCGCCGCCGCCGAGCGCTACGCCGAACTGCTGGCCGCCGGCTTCGCCGAAGAACATGCCCGCGGCATCCTGCCCTTCGATTACCGCCAACACTTTGTGGTCAGCTTCAGCCTGCGGGCCTTCTTGCACTTCCTCGATTTACGCGCCAAACTTGACGCCCAGCAAGAAATCCGCGAACTCTGCGATCTGATGTGGCCCCACCTGGTGGCCTGGGCACCGCAATTTGCCGAATGGTATGAAAAAAGCCGCCTGCACAAAGCGCGGCTGGCTCCTTGATCAGGCGGCTTTGCCGTATATCTTTTTAAATCTTGGCCAACGTCACCCGCTCCGGCTGATACTGGTATTTTCCCGCCCGATCTTGATAGGTGGTTTCACAAGGATCCCCCTCAAAGAAGAGCAGTTGGCAGATGCCTTCTTCGGCATAGATGCGGCAATCGGCACCGGAGGAATTACTGAACTCTAGGGTGAGGTGCCCTTCCCAGCTGGCTTCAGCCGGCGTGGTATTTACGATTATGCCCAACCGGGCATAGGTGCTTTTGCCCAGGCAGATCACGGTGATATTGGGCGGCACCTTCAGCTTTTCGAGGGCCACCCCCAGGCCATAGGTGTGGGCCGGCAGGATGAAATAGCGGCCGTCTTCGTCCTGGTGCAGGGGGGCCGGCTCCAGGTTGGCGGGATTGAACCGCTTGGGGTTCATGACCGTGCCGGGCACATGGCGGAAGGTCAAAAATTCCTGA
>JBIIRU010000061.1:0-10555 GCA_044341355.1 Cyanobium sp.
TTCAGAAGCGGACTGGCTGGCGACACCAGTTGCTGTTCGTGCGTTGCTCCTGGCTCAGCAGGAGGAGATCGAGCAGCTGCGTGCCCAGTTCACCGCTTTGGCTACCGAACTGGCCAACCTGCGGGAGCGGATCGGCCGCAGCTCCCGCAATTCCTCCAAACCGCCCTCCAGCGATGGGCCGGGGTTTAAGCCGCCCGAGCGTCGCAAAGGCAGTGGCCGCAAGCGGGGCGGCCAGCCGGGCCATCCCGGCGCTGGCCCGGAGCTGCTGCCGATGGAGCGCGTTGACGAAGTGGTGGAGCACCATCCGGATGCCTGCCGCCGCTGCGGCATGTTGCTGCAGGGAGAAGATCCAGTGCCGTTGCGCCATCAGGTGATCGAGATCCCGCCGATAACGCCGGTGGTGATCGAACATCGTCTGCACCGCTTGGTGTGCCCTTGCTGCTCCACCAGCACCTGCGCCACCTTGCCGGCGGATGTGGAAGCCACCCGTTATGGGCCCAAGCTCAGTGCCCTGGTGGGTCTGCTGGGCAGTGCCTTCCCCTTGAGTTTCAGCAAGACCCAGGCGCTGCTTGATCAGCTACTGGGGGTAGAGATCAGCTGCGGGACGATCGCAACGATCCGCCGGGGTCTGAGCGCCGCGCTGGAGCAGCCGATCAATCAGGCCATCGCCTTTGCCCGCCAGCAACCGGTGGTCTACGTCGATGAAACCGGCGCCCCCACCGGCAATGCGGATGGCGGCAATCCCGATGGCAAGCGCGGCTGGCAGTGGGTGATGGTGACCGCCATGGTGACGGTGTTCATGCAGGGCCTTAGCCGCTCCACCGCCGCCGCGATCGATCTGTTGGGGGACGCTTTTGGCGGCATCGTGGTAAGCGATCGCTTCTCGAGCTACAACTATTTTCCCCTGGGGCAGCGTCATCTGTGCTGGGCGCACGTGATTCGCGATCTGACGGCCATCGCTGAACGACAGGGCGCCAGCGGTGAAATCGGCGCGGAGCTGCTGGCCCTGCAGCAGCAGTTATTTGCCCAATGGCATCGCTATAAAGACGGAACAATCGACTGGCCCACATTGCATCAAGCTTGCGTGCCGATCCGTCAAATGTTTGTGGCTTCGCTGCAGCAGGTGGTGGAGCTGGGTTACCAGCGCGGCGAGCGAACGCCGTGGGCGAAAACGGTCGGCACTTGCCAAAAGCTGCTGCCAGTGGCCGATGGCCTCTGGACTTTCTTGAAAATCAAAGGCATCGAACCCACAAACAACGTCGCCGAGCGGGCCCTGCGCCAGTCGGTGACTCAACGCAAGATCAGCCATAGCGTCCAATCCCGCCAGGGTGCGATCTGCCGCAGTCGCCTGCTCACGGTCACCACTACCCTGCGGCAACAAGGGCGTGATGTATGGGATTTTCTGGAGCAGGCCTGGATCGCCCATCACCGCGGTGGCGTAATGCCATCACTGCTGCCGGATCCTTGAGCCGGTTGTCAACGATCGTGATGCCTGTGGTCGCTCGGTAATCAGCGATCAGGGGTGGAATGCTGCGCTGCAGCATTCCACCCCTGATCGGGAACCCTTTTCTTTATGAGCCAGCATTGACGTTGCAAGGATTTTGCCGCCTCTTGAATGAACCAATATATCCAAAGTGTTTAATCTGTTCAACTCCTTAACCACGTGAATATTGAAGCCGTGTGCTCGCATAAGGGGGATATGGCCCCATCCTTATCTGAATTCTATCTATGCCGTATTGCCCAATCTTTGATTTCGACGCCTGGACAGCAGTTCTTAAATGTTTAAGGCCAGCAGATAATTTCTGCTTGGTCTCTATCGATTTAGAAACTATAGAATTTAATTCCGCCTCATTTATCTTTTCTAGTTTAAACTCAAGAATGAGCAGCGGAGAAACAGGATTTAAATCAGTATAGATATCTTCAAGTATAATTCCTGCGGATTCGATCTGCGGTATATAAATTGCTAATTCATCGATGTATGGCTTGATTGGGTTGGCAATTTTTTTTATTTCAGGCGATGAGAAAAAATTGGAAACAATGTTGCCAAGAGTTGAATAATCAAATTCCTGAGGGTATACCTCACCTGCGCGAGGGGTATTTCCTCCAATCCTTACCTGAGGATCGTCACCAATACGAGTTATGTCAATTATGTTATTGCTTTGAACAGGTGAACATCCAATCAGGAGAAACGCAAAGCCTATGAATAGAATAAGGAATTGCTTGTAAAAGTTGAAGCTAATCTCCGCTTGTCTTTGGCGGATGCACTTTGCTAATCGCATGTTTAAATCACTCGGTTGTGGCAGTCAATATTTGAAAATATAAGATATTACCTAGTCGTGATGATTATTGGTAAGCATTCGCTAATTTTCAGGCATTCATTTAGGGAAAAGCTTATAACATTGATTTTAAGGCTTGCTGGACCCTTGACGACTACTTGTTACATTGTCGTATCAAAGTCAGAGATGGCCTTTGATGAGCACGCCTCCTGCCGGGATTCCAGAAGCGATTTGGCTGTCGTTTCCATCCGAGGCCTGACAGTTCACCCTGGTTCAGTAGCAGGTGATCGAGCAGCTCCGCAGCCAACTTACCGTCCTGGCGGGCGGACTGGCCGGCCTGTGGGAGCGGATCAGACGGTGCTCGGGCAACTCGTCAAAGTCGCCCTCCGGCGATGGGCTTGGGTTTAAGCCTTCAAAACGGCGCAAGGGAAGTGGTCGCAAGCGCTATGGTCAGACTAGTCCTACCGGAACGGGGCCTGAGCCACTGCCGACCGAGGGGGTGGATCAGGTGGTGGAACACCACCCCGATGCCTGCCGCCGCTGCGGCTCGTGCTGGAGGGAGAGGAACCCGAACCCTTGCGCCATCAGGTGATCGAGAACCCGCCGATCACGCCACTGGTGATCGCGAATGAGTTGCATCGCCTGGTCTGCCCCTGCTGCTGCTCCACCAGCACCTGTTCAACGCTGCCGGCTTCTGTAGAGGCCAGTCTCACTACGGCCCCCGGCTCAGTGCCTTGGTGGGCCTGCTGTGCAATGCCTTCCTACTGTGTTTCAGCAAGACGCGGGTGCTGCTCGATCAGCTGCTGGGGGTGGAGATCAGCCGTGGGGCGATTGCCGCGATCTGCCAGCGCCTGTGTGCCGAGTTGAGGTATCCGATGGCTCAGGCGCTGCAGGCTGCCTGTCAGCAGCCTTGGCCTACTTCGTATACGAAGTCTTGCGCGCAGCGGTTGAGACCGACGCCCCCATCGGCAACGCCGACGGCAACAATCCCAATGGGAAGCGGGGCTGGCAGTGGGTCATGGTCACCGCTGTGGTGCCGGTGTTCATCCAAGGCCTGAGTCGATCAGGCGCCGCTGCGATTGAGCTGCTCGGGAGCAGCTTTGACGGGACTGTAGTAGGCGATCGCTTCTCGGCTTACAAACACCTGCCCCTGAAGCAGCGTCAGGTGTGTAGGACGCACCTGATCCGCGATCTCATCGCCATCGCCGAACGCCCGGGCACCGGCACTGAGTTCGGCGCGGAGCTGCTGGCCCTGCAGCAGCAGTTATTTGCCCAATGGCATCGCTATAAAGACGGAACAATCGACTGGCCCGCCTTGCAACAAAGCTGCCGGCTGATCCGATAGGCATTCGATGCCACGTTGCAGCTGGTGGTGGCGCTGGGCGCTCAGTGTGGCGAGCGAACGCCATGGGCCAGCACTGTGTGCACCTGCCAACAGCTGCTGTAAGTGGCTAATGGGTTGTGGACTTTCCTGGAGATTGAGGGAATCGAGCCCACCAACAACGCTGCCGAGCGTGCCCTGCGCCAAACGGTGATTCATCGTAAGATCAGCCATGACAGCCAATCACGGCAGGGTGCGATCTGCCGCAGCCGGCTGCTCACCGTGACTACCTCTTGACGACCTCGTGGCGACAACAGGGCCGAGATGTCTGGCAGTTCCTGGAGCGGGCCTGGATTGCCCATCACCGTGGCGGGGTGATGCCATCATTCCTACCTGATCGCTGAGTTACACCACTCCAAGGGCGCTGCTAGGGGGGGCATGTGCAGCCAAAAAGCACATGAAACTCCTCGATTGAGAGTTGCCCGTCGTGGTGTTTGCGATACATATGCAGCGATCATCAGTTACAGCAGTCATCAATTGGCCTATTCGTCGCAAGTTTATCGGATCTAGATGTCTGAAATAAGCTGTGCGGCTGTCGACTTGGTTTTTTTCAGTAGTCCTTATTTGAGACCCCGTCATCTGAGTCTTGATGTTAGACAGCCGTCTTTGCCTTAACAGTAGAGCTGGTATCCAGTTCCTGATAATTTGATGACAAGACGATAAAGATGCTTAACGTCTTTCACGCCTAACACAAGCTTCACATTGGGCCAGCGTCATGCCGCTGCTCTTGGCGATATTTCCCAACATCAGCAGCGACAAGGTACTGATGTTGGCTATTTGTCCTTCCGTAGTATCAACACGAACAGGATGCTAAGAACGAAACCATTCAATCAACTTATTATTAAGCGATTCAAGACCTTGGCTTCCAGACTCATCTAACCATTTACTTAATATTTTAGACAGAACAGAGTCTCTTTCTTCAATCTCTCTCAAGTTTCTAGATAATTTATCAATAGCTTGATCGCTCGAAAGGCCTTCGCTTAGATACTCGTTAAAGAGTGGCCGAAAGCCTAGTTCTCTCACTATTAACAAAACTTCGTATTCTCGGACGGATGTGAGCCTGTTGTTGAGTATAACGTTTACTAGATTCGCCACAGGATTCATTGTGTTCCGCTTGTGCTTGTCTCTAAGCCATGCCAGCACCTTTTTTTTGATTTTTAATGGCAAAATATTATACAAGAGAGCAAGAAATACAGGATTAGTTAGTAGCAAGGCAAGAAACGCCAGGGAGAATAGCTTTATAACTAGATGAAAATAGCTTGTCCTTACAATATTTTCCGACCATGTATCAAATCGATTTTTATTGTTTAAGAGTTTTCTGGCCTCTTGGTCGTCTCCATCGATCCAATTATTTACAGAATCGCGCAAGTCTTTGTCATTGTAGACAACAATGCCGTATTGTTCATGGGTATATCCATAGAGTTTTGGTTCAATAAGAAATCCATCGCCGAGGATTTTGGTATTTTCTTTCATTAGATCAATCAAAATTACTTCGTCACCTGTGTATGCATCAATTCGCCTGCTTGCGTCGCTTGTAGTGAGCCGATCAACAGCATCAGCCCTGCTTTCTACTTTGACGATAGTTGCAGTTGGAAATATTTTTTCAATGACCTGGTTGGTGGTTGCTCCTTGAACTCCTATAGTTAGAATACTTGGATTTTTGTATAGATTTATAAGGCTTTTTTTGTTTACAAGAATCTTTGTTGATGTTGTAAAGAATGGATTTGAAAACCATGCCATATTCCCTCTCGCCAAACTAGAGAGCTGATCTTTTCTTTGTTTAGTTATTGTGCTGGGTCCGCATTCAATCGCAGGAAGCTGATTAGCGGCTATATCTAATCGCTTTGAGGCAAGCATCTTGAAGCGCTCGGGATAGGCTATGCTTAAGTCTTCAATATTCCAGCCCTGGTTGGTTAAATAAGACCGCAGGTTCCCGCAGTATCCGTCCAGAATGCTATTGCGATTTTCAAAACTTACGGGTGGTGCATCTTTAGTGTAGGCGAAGACAAGTTTCTTTGTTGACGCAGCAATTGAACTAGAGGCGTCAAGGATAAACAGGGCTGTACAGCTTGTTGCCGTCATTATGCTTAAGCGCTTAATGAACTCAGCTTTCATAGTTAAGAGTGGCACGAGAGATTAGTTGGATTATACCCTTAGTGTTGGTTGGTTGCAAGTGCTTCCAGCTTTCGCGCCTGATCTGTCTAACGCTGCCCCTGAGTGTGAGGCAAGGGGCTTGGTGTAGTGGAGAAGATTGCTCGTGTCGGCCTGTCCACTCAAGGGACTTATTGTACGTTCGCCCAAGTGTTTTACCTTTTGACTCTACGTCTGTGACATAGACTAAAATGCTGGACTATTATTAACTGGCTCGAGAAGGGTGGTCGGATAACCAGAAATTGTCATATTCTATTCCGACAATGGCTTCATCTTGAAGTGCACAGTATCGTCCATCAGCGATTGTATCAATCGGTAGATTGGGGAATTCGGATAACACTTGGCTTATGTTAGGATGAGCTTCCGCTCTGACTAGGCCCACATTATCATGTTAAATGATTCTCGCAACTCGAAACGGGGGAAGCGCCAGAATCCCAATAATCTCGTAGTCCTTAACTAGCCAGTTGTTGTCATTAGTTCGCCCAGTGATCGTTCTTCGTAAATCTTCTACAGATAGATCAACATTCTGGAACTCGCCCATTACGGTGCATGTCTGCAGAGCGCGAGTGTCTCCACCGTCAACTGTTGAGCAGCTGACGATCGACTGGCTTCCTCTAGGATCAAGAATGATCCCAATGTAACCAGGCAAGAAGCGTGTTGCTCCAATTAACGGATCGCTTGGAGTAACGACTGAGCATGAAAGACCCCCATTCTGGCAACATGTACTGTTCAGCGCTGTATGCAAATCAAGCGGATTGTGCCCCAGCGGATCAGCATGCATAGGTGGACAGGTTGAGAAGTGCACTATTAGGCTTTCGCAGGATCCCAGCAGGGCGCTGAAATCGGCTCAGGTAGGTCGTTGTGGCTGCCTATTCATTGAAGCCTTTTGCGTACAACAAGCAATATGCGGATCGGCGTATCATGTAAAATCCGCTCACCGCTGCATATTCTTGCAGGCACTTGTCCTCTTTGATGGCTTAAAAGCCAAGCCTATGACATGAATTCTAAATTAGTGCTTAGATTCGATGAATGATATGTGGATTTAACCTGTCACGCTCAATATACATATCCTCGTCCTTGTTTGGCAAGTGCCGAGGGAGGCCGAGCTTGGGAGATTTTTAGGGCCTCAAAGCAGGCTAAGCCTTGTATGCATTGATAAGAATTGTCCTGGATGGCAAAGGAATGAGCCATGCTTCTGGTGGCAGACCCATTCTCCATATCCATCCCTCCGAGAATCCAGCTCTCGTAGCTTTTCCGCTCCGGGGTAATTAGCGCCCCACCCCCAGTTCCTCCCGCAAGCTTCCCAACAACTTCAGCCGATGCATCGCTGCTGCGCAAACTTCTGCCAGCCCCCAACCCTGATCTCCACCCAGGCCCCTCCGCGTCCCCAGGCAAACTAGGGGGCGTTGCAATCCGTTTCCTTGGCATCGCTCCAGAGCCTGCGCGGCATGGTTGATCTGCTGCCGGAGCACATTCCCCTCTGGCAGCAACTTGAGAGCACGGCCCGCGAGCACTTTCGCCGCGCCGCCATCCGCGAGATCCGCACGCCGCTGCTGGAGGCCACCGAGCTGTTCGCCCGCGGCATCGGCGAGGCCACCGATGTGGTCGGCAAGGAGATGTACACCTTTATCGATCGCGGTGATCGCAGCTGCACCCTGCGGCCGGAGGGCACCGCTTCGGTGGTGCGGGCGGTGATTCAGCACGGTCTGCTGGCCCAGGGGCCCCAGCGGCTCTGGTATGGCGGGCCGATGTTTCGCTACGAGCGGCCCCAGGCGGGGCGCCAGCGCCAGTTTCACCAGATTGGTGTCGAGTTGCTGGGCGTGGCCGATGCGACCAGCGATGCCGAGGCGATCGCCGTCGCCTGGGACCTGCTGGCCGACCTGGGCGTGGGCGGCCTGCAGCTGGAGCTCAACTCCCTCGGCACCCCAGAAGATCGGCTGCGCTACCGATCCGAGCTGGTGGCCTGGTTGGAGGCCCACCACGACCAGCTCGATGCCGATTCCCAGAACCGCATCAGCACCAACCCACTACGGGTGCTTGATTCCAAAAACCCCGATACCCAGGCCCTGCTGGCCGGTGCCCCCACCCTGGCCGCTGCCCTATCTGGAGACAGCCACGAGCGCTTCAGCCAGGTGCGCCAGGGCCTCGAAGCCCTGGAGATTCCCTTTGTGCTCAACCCCCGTCTGGTGCGGGGCCTCGACTACTACGGCCACACCGCCTTTGAGATCACCAGTAGCCAGCTCGGTGCCCAGGCCACCGTCTGCGGCGGCGGTCGTTACGACGGCCTGGTCGAGCAGCTGGGTGGGCCGGCCACGGCGGCGGTGGGCTGGGCGATCGGCCTCGAGCGGCTGGTGTTGCTGCTCAGCCAGGCCCAGGGGGCCATGGCCGAATCGCCGCCGCCCGATCTTTATGTGATCAGCCGGGGCGCCGACGCCGAACGGCTGGCTCTTTTCTTGTGCCGTAAGTTCCGCCAGGAAGGCCTGGTGGTGGAACGCGATGCCAGCGGTGCCGCCTTCGGCAAGCAGTTCAAACGGGCCGACAAAAGCGGTGCCCCCTGGGCGTTGGTGGTGGGTGAGGCGGAGGCGGCCGAAAGGGTGATGGTGCTCAAAAATCTGCGGGACCCCCAGTGCCAGGATCGACGCCTGCCCATCGGGACTGAGTTGCAGAAACTGATGGGTAGCGATTGAGCCGGCCAGGGAGGGTTGGGGGCACCCATAGGAATCTCGCCCCCACCCCCCTGGCCCACAAAAAACGGGCCTTGCGGCCCGCCCTGCAACTCTTGAAGGTGATCAGCCCAGATCAAGCTGAACCCACCGCCACATAGGAGCCGTAGAAAAACAGGCCCAGCACAAAGATCACAGCCATGCCGCCGGCGGTTGCCACCAGCCACAGAGGCAGGACTCCTTCGGTCCAACGGCTTTTCCAGGCCACAGCGGGCCGGCCATCGGGCAGACGGTCGGGGATCCGACCGTCGGGCATTGTTCTTGGTTTGCTACTCATGGTCGATCTCTGTCAGTTGAAGAAGTAGCTGGAAAATAGAATGCCGGTGACGAAAACCAGCAGCAGCCCCAGAAAAAGGCTGGTGCGGTTCAGTTCAACCGGAAGTTGGTTGGGGTTGGGGTTGCGCTGCATGGCGGTATTCAGCGGCGGACGAACTGCATAGCCGCCAGGGCACCCAGGAAAAACACCGTGGGAACGCCAAGGGCATGGATTGAAAGCCAGCGCACCGTAAAGATCGGGTAGTTGCGCGGCGTGGTCGGGGCAGGGAATTGGGTCATGGCTTATTGCAGGCGCTGGTCAAGCTGGGCTTTGCCTTCATAACGCTTGCTCACCACTGGCGCCTTGGCTTCCTGGGCTTGGAAGTAGGCATCAGGGCGGGGCGTTCCAAAGGCGTCGTAGGCCAGGCCGGTGGAAACAAAGAAGAAGCCGGCCAGAAAGATGGCGGGCAGGGTGACCGCATGGATCACCCAATAGCGGATGCTCGTGATGATCTCGAAAAACGGGCGTTCACCCGTAGAGCCGGCAGCCATAGCAGGAGACGTTCAGCCCAGAGATCCTAGGGGCCGGCCGGGGGCTGCTGGCCCCTGGCCCCTCGCTTGGTTACACAGGGACGCAGTTATGGCCCCTGCTGCCACCGGCTGGCTCGCCCCTCAGCCGACCCAACGCAGCAGCGAGCCCCGCTCGCCGAACACAAACCCCTTGCCATCGCCAGGAAAAACGATGCGGGTGAAGTTGCTGGGCTGGCGGGCCCCCACCGGATCCTTGCTCCACTTCTTGCCGCCATCGGCGCTGCTTAACAGGGTGCCGCTGCCGCCACCGGTCCAGAGGGACCCCTGGGGATCCCAGGCCAGATCGAGGTAGCCGAAGCCATTGGTGATCGGGATCACCGGTTTGCTCCACTCGGGGTTTTCAGAGGTGCCGGAGTCAAAGCGCAGCTGGGCGCCCCGGGCCAGCATCCACAGGCCGCCATCGGGCTGGAAGCCCATCGATTGCAGCCGCTGGCTGCTGACCCGTTGGTGGGGCTGCCAGGTGGCCTGGCCCGGTTCCCAGGTGGCATAGAAGTTGCCCAGGCTGCTGACGCTCACGTAGCGGCCTTGGTCGTCGCGGCGCAGGTCCCGCACCGATCCCGCCGCATCGCTAACCAGGGCCTGCCAGCTGTTGCCGGCGTCATCGCTGCGGTAGATGGCCCCCACATTGGTGGCCAGTTCCGCCTGCTTGGGTCCCAGGGCCGTGATCAGGTACGGCTCACCGGGCAGTTTCGTATCGAGCAGCAGGCGGCTCCAGCTCTGGCCGTTGTCATCGCTGTGCAGCAGCAGGCCCGGCTGGCCGACGATCCAGCCCTCCTTGCCGCGAAAGTCGATGCTGATCAGGCGGAAGTTTTCGTCCTCCGGCAGGTCCAGGGCCCGCTCCTGCCAGCTGGCACCACCGTCGCTGGTTTCCATGATCAGGCGGTTGCTGCCCACCAGAAAGCCGTGGCGGCTGTCGCTGAAGGCCACATCCAACGGGCTGGAACTGGTCTCCAGCGGCACTTCCTGCCAGGGACTGGCGGCCGCCACGGGCAGGCCGGTCGACACGCAGCCCGTCAGGCCTAGCCCCAGCCCCAGGGCCAGCACCAGGCTGAAGAGGGGCAGCAACAGCCGCCGCAGGGGGCCAGGGGCGGAGCGGCGGGGCAGGGAGGCGGACATCAGCGCAACGAATACAGAGAGAGGAAGAAGGCGATCGCCAGGGCGAAGCCACCAAAAATGAG
>JBIIRU010000337.1:0-3046 GCA_044341355.1 Cyanobium sp.
AGGCCGACCCTGAGCCCGGATTGAACAAGGGCGCAGGCCAGATTCACGGCCACCGTGCTCTTGCCGACGCCCCCCTTGCCGCTGCTGACGGCGATCACCTTGGCCACCCCGGGGATCGGCTGACGCTCGGGCCCCTGGCTCTGGCCATGGCCGGCGCCGCCGATCGGTCCGGAGGAAGCGGGTTGGGCCACTTCAATCTGGACATCGTCGATGTCGGGGAGGCTGGTCAGGGCCGTGCGGGCCTCCGAGGCCAGCCGGTCGCGCTGGGCGGCGGCGAATTGGGGCAAGGCCAGGGTGAGGATGGCCCGGTTGCCCTGACGGCGCAGCCCCGGGATCCAGCCAAGCTCGTTGAGGGGGCGGCCGCTGCCGGCATCACAAACAGTTTGAAGCACCTGCCGCAGGGCCTGGTCGTCACTGGCCATCCGGGTTGTCAGGGTTTGCTTCAGTGCCGATACTAGGCGGACGGCTGGACGAAGAGCCCAGGGGACGGGAGCCGCTGGGCGCCGGGGCTGGGGCCGCTGCTCTCCAGGGCTGGGCTACCAGAGGCTCCCGGAGTATTCCCGGAGTACTGGAATAGGGTCGCCAACGGTTTTGGCCCCAGGCCGCCTTTCCCATGGAGATGCCTCCCGTCGACTCCCGCAGCCGGGCCAGGGCCCTGTTGATGGGGCTGCAGGATTCGATCTGTCAAGGGCTCCAGGCGCTCGATGGGGAGGGCCAGTTTCAGGAGGAGAGTTGGCAGCGGCCGGAGGGCGGCGGTGGCCGCTCCCGGGTGATGAAGGAGGGCCGAGTCTTCGAGCAGGGGGGCGTCAATTTTTCGGAGGTGGAGGGGGCCCAACTGCCTCCTTCGATCCTCAACCAGCGCCCTGAAGCCGAAGGCCACCGTTGGTTTGCGGTCGGCACCTCGATGGTGCTGCACCCCCGCAATCCCTGGGTGCCGACGGTGCATCTCAATTACCGCTACTTCGAGGCCGGACCAGTGTGGTGGTTCGGTGGCGGCGCCGACCTGACTCCTTATTACCCTTTTCTGGAGGATGCCCGCCATTTCCATCGCACCCTGAAGGGGGCATGTGACGGCGTTGATCCCCGTTACTACAAGGTTTTCAAACCCTGGTGCGACGAATATTTTTATCTGCGCCACCGCCAGGAAACCCGCGGTGTGGGCGGTATTTTTTACGACTATCAGGATTCGGGCGGCGTGCTCTACAAGGGGTCAGAACCCGAGGCAGCGGCGGCGGTTGCGGCGGCAACTGTGGCGGCGGCCAGCGGCCCGATCGAGCAGGACTGGGAGAAGCTGTTTCGCCTGGCTTCCGCCTGCGGCCAGGCCTTCTTACCCAGTTATGGGCCGATCGTCGAACGGCGTAACAACTTGGCCTACGGCGACACCGAAAGGCAGTTTCAGCTCTATCGCCGCGGCCGTTACGTCGAATTCAATCTGGTCTTTGATCGGGGCACAATCTTCGGCCTCCAGACCAACGGCCGCACCGAATCCATCCTGATGTCACTACCGCCGCTAGTGCGCTGGGAATATGGCTACACCCCGGCCCCAGGCAGCCGGGAAGCGCTACTGACCGAGGTCTTTACTCGCCCACAGAATTGGCTTGAAGATCCCGGACTGGACGCCCTGTGCCTACCGCATCAGGCGGTGGGCTGAGCGGCGGCCAGCGGCGGGCCAGCGGAGAGGCACCGCGACCCATGCCGGCCTCGATGGCATTTACAACCCGCCAGGCAATTAGTTGCACCGTTCGCTGACGGGTGCGTGGGTCCCGCAGGGAGGCCTCCAGGTTGCCTTCGAGCTTGCCGATTTCCAGCAGGCCGATGCCCCGTTTGGGGCCGCCCAGCATGTCGCGGAAATTCATCGGGTAGGCCCCGAATTCCTGGGCCAGGGATTCGTCGATGCGGCTGAAGGGCCGATGCAGGGGCGGGATCAGACCCGAGCCCACCCCAGCGGATCCGTAGGCGTCGAAGTGGATCTCCAAGGCATAACCCCCGGCTGCGGCGAACTGGCGACCGTAACTCCAATTGGTGCCGGGATCGTCGCCGTTGACGATGGTGCGCACCGGCGGCTTGTAGAACCGGATCCGCAAGCCCCGCTGCTGGCCCAGGGTGGCAATGGCGTGGGCCACCACCAGGTTCCAGTAATGCTCGTCGGTGATGCCGGGGTACATCGGCGGTTGGCGGTAGAGAGCCACCGCTTCGCCGCTAGTGCCGGAACCGGAAATGCCCTGGGAGTCGGCATGGCCGGCCAATACCAGGATGGGGGTGTCGCGACTGACCGCCCGCATGCCGACCCAGTCCTTGCGCATGGGGCTGCGCACACCGGTAAGCGGGTGATAGGGCAGGGCTTGGCTGCCGGCTTGGTTGGGTTGGACGGTACGCAGCACCAGGGGTTGCTGCTGGGCCTTGGCCACCAGGGGCAGGATCGAGCTGAGCAGCAGGCCGGTGGCGACCAGGCGCCGGATGGAAAGGGACATGGGGGGTCAGATCGGAGAACGGAGCAGGGCGCCGTCGCTGGCCAACCCAAGACGGGGGCCCAGTTCGGCTTCCATGGCGATCAACTCGTCGCGGTGGGCCCGTAGTTTGAGACTGCTGCCTGCGGCGCTGTCGTCGCTAATGAGACGCAGCTCCAGGTTTTCATTGCGGGTCGCCCGGCGCCAGTACACCAGACCGGCCAAGGGGCCGAGGGCCGCCAGGCCCAGGCTCCACCAGCCCAGGGCTGGCTGGAGCTGGCGCAATACCAGGCCCAGGCAGCCGGCGCCTATGCCCGCCAGCACGGACAGCAGCACCGCCAGGGGGCGACTGGCCCGCACCTGGCCGCGAAAGCTCAACCAGCGCCGGTCGGGATCACTGGCCTCGGCACTCCAACCCCGCTCCAGCAGCCACTGGGTCAGCCCCTGCAACACTTCCAGGGGTGGGCGGGGGGAATGGACCTCCACCACCGTGGTGCGGTCCTTGCTGGCGGCGCGCAGAAAGAACACCAGGCCAACGGCCAGCAGCAGGGTCAGCAACAAGGTGGAGCCCGGAATGGGCATGGAGGCAACGGCCGCAA
>JBIIRU010000062.1:0-10514 GCA_044341355.1 Cyanobium sp.
GCAGCACCACGAAGTAGCCACGGCCCAACACGAATTAGGGATCAAGTTTGCCGAATTGATCAGCGCGGCAGACAACGTAATGATCTACAAATATGTTGTGCGGAATATAGCCAAAAAATATGGAAAAACTGCCACATTCATGCCAAAGCCCATCTTTGGTGATAACGGCTCTGGCATGCACGTGCACCAAAGCCTCTGGAAAGCCGGCCAGCCCCTTTTCTTCGGTGAAGGGACCTACGCCAATCTTTCCCAAACAGCCCGTTGGTACATCGGCGGCTTGCTCAAGCATGCCCCCAGTTTCCTGGCTTTCACCAACCCCACCACCAATAGCTACAAGCGTTTGGTGCCAGGGTTCGAGGCACCGGTAAATCTGGTCTATTCCCAGGGCAACCGTTCCGCAGCCGTTCGCATCCCCCTGACAGGCCCCAATCCCAAGGCCAAGCGCCTTGAATTCCGCTCCGGTGACGCCCTCTCTAACCCCTACATCGGCTTTGCAGCCATGTTAATGGCGGGCATTGATGGCATCAACAACCAGATCGATCCAGGCAATGGCACCGACGTCGACCTCTTCGAGCTCTCCGCCGATGAGCTGTCGCGGATCAACACCGTGCCCGCATCACTCAACGGAGCTTTGGAAGCCCTGGATGCTGACAAGGATTACCTGCTCGCCGGCGGCGTGTTCAGCGAAGATTTCATCAACAACTGGATCGCGCTCAAATACGAGGAGGTCCAACAGCTGCGCCAGCGCCCCCATCCCCACGAATTCGTGATGTACTACGACGCTTGATCAAAACTGGCAGGGCCAAGGATCCACGCTACCCCGCCCCCACCTGCTCAAATGAAGGTCCAAAAGAGCCCCAGCATGGCCGACCCCCTCACCAAATTTGCCTATCTGGGTTTGCAGGGGGGTAAGAGTCTGATGGGGCTGGCCCACAAAGAGGTGAGCACCAGGCTCTTGCAGTGGGTAGCTCCATCCTCAGCCCCGGTCACCATGCCGGTGCCGCCCGAGATGCTGAAAGAGCTGAGGGCTGCCATGGAACGCCTCCTGGAGCAGGACTGGCAAGAGGCTGAAGCGGGTCTTTATACCCCATCCCTGCTGTTTGACGCCCCTTGGCTCGATTGGGCCACCCGGTATCCACTCATTTGGCTTGACATGCCAATGACCTGGAACCGCCGTGCCAGGCGCCAAGTACGAGACCTACCTCAAGATGTGGAACCGGAAGCCTTTCCGGATTACTACCTCCAAAACTTTCACCATCAAACCGACGGTTACCTTAGCGACCATTCCGCCTCGCTCTACGACCTGCAGGTGGAGATCCTTTTCAATGGCGCAGCCGATCCCATGCGCCGTCGCTTGCTCAATCCCTTAGTCAAAGGACTGGCGGCCTTTGCGGCGCGGCCCGCAAGTTCTCTGCGGGTGCTCGACATCGCCGCTGGCACCGGACGGACCCTCCGCCAGATCCGGGGGGCCCTGCCCCACAGTCACCTCGTGGGACTGGATCTCTCAGCCGCTTATCTGCGCCAAGCCAACACTTGGCTGAGTCAACTCCCCGGCGAGCTTCCCCAGCTGGTGCAGGGCAATGCCGAGGCCATGCCCTTTGCCGAAGCCAGCATGCAAGCAGCCACCTGCGTATTTCTGATACACGAACTCCCCGCTGCAGCCCGGGCCAACGTGCTGCTTGAGGCCTTCAGGGTGTTGGAGCCAGGGGGCGTTTTCGTCCTGGCCGATTCGGTTCAACTGGCCGATTCGCCGCAATACAAAGTGGCCATGGAAAACTTCCGTCGGGTCTTCCACGAGCCCTACTATCGTGACTACATCTCAGATGACATAGGGGCCCGCCTGCGTCAAAGCGGCTTCGTGGACATCACAGCCGAAACCCATTTCATGAGTAGGGTCTGGGCGGCTCGTAAACCCCTTTAACGCATCAGCCACCAGGCCAGAAGCATTCCAGCCCCGCCAAAGCGCACCACCCGCCAAAAAAGCTCGGCGGCATGACTACCAGCTCGGAGCGAAACCGGCAGGGGATCCAGTAGCCGCCGCACCAGGGCCAGGTGCTGGCGTTGGCGCCTTTGCTGACGGCCCAGTTTGTCGGCCTCGGCCGAACCCCGGGGCCGGCTGGCCAGGGTCAGCAGGGCAGCCAGATGGTGCAGGACCCCAGGAGTGGCTCCAAGGGCTGGCGCTGGCCTCGGCAGGCGCTGGTGTCGGCGCGGCCGAGAGCGCCGTGCCCAAAGGCCCGCCTCTCGCCGCACCCTTTGGCGGCGCTCAAACCTGCTGGAGGGGGATCCCATCATGGGCAAGGCGGTAATGGGGCCAGGATGGTCCTGAATCCTTGCTTCCGTCCAGTGTTGACTGACATCTCCCCAGACTTGCCGATGACGCCGACCCACCAGCGCTGGCCTGAACAGGCCCTGCCGCTGGCCATAGAACTGCAACGCAGCCTCTGCATCAATGATCGCCAATGGCATGCTCTCAAAAGCCAGCGCCAGCGCCGCGCCGCCGAGCAGATCAGCTCCGCCCTGGTTTTGCTGCTCCGTGAATCCGAGCCGTCAGCCCCATTCCTGTCGACCCAGGGCACGGCTCAAGAGGCCATTGCCCTGTTGGAGCACGCCCTCGGCTGGCTGAAGGGAGAGATCAGGGATCCCGGTTGTCCTTCCCACGGCCGCTAAGGCGTCGGCGACGCACCGCCAATTGCAAGCGATTTCCTCGGGGGCTCCAGCGCACATCATCGAAACAGTGCTGGATGAGGAACAATCCCCGCCCGGAAACTGCCTCAATGGCCGGTCGTTTCAGCTCTTTGCGGGCCTGGGCAGGCAGCCCAGGACCTTCATCCTGGACCTGCCAAACCAACCAGTGTGTGGTCACAATGCGGCGCACCCTCAGGCATTTTGAGGGATCGCAGCCGTTGCCATGGCGAACGGCATTGACGAGGGCCTCATGGAGACCCAGGTGTAAATCATCTGCAGAGCCATGCCCGAGCGCAGGCTCCAAAAGCAGCTCGACCAATGGAGAGAGCTGCAAGGTGGAGGGGGTGATGAAATCGGCCCAGCGCCACGGCATCGCCAGGACCTATCGGCAGCATTCAACTCTGAAGCTAACCCCCAACTGGCTCAGTCTGGCGCTGCCAACGGGGAGCCAGGCCAGGGTGAGACAACAAGGCATCCATCAACCTGACGCCGCGGAGCTGATTGACGAGCGGCATGTGCCCTTCGGGGGCTTCAAGGCTCCAATGGAATGACCCCGGGTAGCGGGTCCAGATGCCTTCCTGTTTCCAGCCCAGGCGCGGCCAGAGGCGGTCCCACTTGCCTCCACAAGCCAGCAAAAGACGACCCTGGACCGAAAAGCCAAAGCGCCCTCGGGAGTAAACCACCCAGAGGCGGTCAAGAGTCTCCAGGTCCTTAGCAGGCATGGACGGGACTTCGCTGAAGTACACATAACCCCGCCTCAGGGCTTCGGAACCGGCCAACTGGCGCAGGTGCTCGCTTGTCAAGCGATCGGCAGCCTCAAATTGCTGATCGATGAGATGACGCTGCAGGCTGGTGTAATCCAGGCCGGCACCGCTTTTCGCCTCCAGCCAACCCTGGGGATGGCGTTGCCAAAAGGCCTCTACTTGCTCGGCACTAGCCCCCTGGAGCAGCAACTGGACCAATAACCCCGCCGACCAACTGTCACCGCGGGAGTCGATCTCGGCCAACCTACCGATGATCAGGGGGATCAATTCACCAGCACGGGCCTCTACTGCCGCCACAAGAGAGCGCTGCTGGCGACCAGAGGCTTGGAGAAAGCGATCAAGCAGCTCGTCACTGCCAAGCGTGCTGGAGACCGGGGGACCCGAAAGCATGGCGGTGGACCGACCGGACGGACATGCTGCAGCTGCCCACTATGTCAGGCAAGCCGTCGGTCCACGTAAGATCGCCCTTTCGACGTTGCCCATGGCCGCCGCCATCCAGTTCTTCCGCGGCACGGATGAACCGGTCGTGCCTGACATTCGTCTGACCCGTTCGCGCGACGGACGGACCGGCCAGGCGACCTTTGTCTTCGAAGAGCCCAAAGCCTTGGCTCCAGAAAGCTTTGGAGACATCACTGGCATGTTTCTTGTCGATGAGGAAGGGGAGCTGGTGAGCCGGGAGGTCAATGCTCGCTTCGTCAACGGCAAGGCAAGCGCCCTGGAAGCCACCTACACCTGGAAGACCACTGCTGATTTCGAGCGATTCATGCGCTTTGCCCAGCGCTACGCCGAGAGCCATGGGCTCGGTTTCTCCGGTGGCCCTGAAAAAGACGCCCAAGAGGACAGCGAAGCTTGACCCTCGGCAAGTGGCTTGGATTGCTGGCTTTCGTCGCGGCCCTTGCCCTGCTCTGGTCGCTGAGGCAAGCCGTCCTGTTGATCTTTGCCGGTGTCGTCCTTGCCATGGCACTCTGCACCTTGGTGGGGGCTGTACAGAAACGGCTGAGGAGCTCCCGGCCCCTGGCCGTTTTACTGAGCCTGTTGGGCGTACTCCTGATCTTGTTGGTGGCGGGGACAACCCTGATTCCACCATTCGTTCAACAGTTTGGAGAGCTGATCGGCAAGCTGCCTGCCGCCAGCACCAAATTGGTCAAGCTGATGCATGAGGGACTGGCAGGCAGCTTCAGCATGGTGTACGGCAACAGCGGTGATCAGCTCGACTGGCTGAAATCGGCCTTGCCAAGTTCGGGCGATCGCCAAGGTGCGTTAGGGGAGAGCTTGAGTAAGGCGCTCATCCGACTGCTTGGACTGGCCGGCAACATCGGCAATGGCCTGCTCCAGTGCCTTTTCGTGTTGGCGGTGGCCGTGATGATCACCACCCAACCCCATGCCTACCGGGAAGTGGCCCTGCAATTGGTGCCGTCCTTCTATCGCCCACGGGCCCGGGCCGTACTGCTGCAATGCGGAGAAGCCCTGAGCGCCTGGATGGTTGGGGTACTGATCAGCTCGCTCTGCGTCGGCACCATGGCCGCCATCGGACTTTCCATCCTTGGGGTGAAGCAGGTGGCGGCCAACGCCATGCTGGCTGGCCTACTCAACATCATTCCCAACATTGGGCCAACCCTCAGCACCATCTTTCCAATCTCGGCGGCCTTGCTCGAGGCCCCCTGGAAAGCGGTGCTGGTTTTGATTCTTTACATCATTATTCAGAATTTTGAAAGCTATTTGATCACCCCCTCGGTGATGCAGCACCAACTCAAGCTCTTACCGGGGCTGACCCTTTCGGCCCAGTTATTGTTCACTCTTATGTTCGGTCCCTTGGGGCTTGTACTGGCCCTTCCCCTTGCGGTCTGCGCCCAGGTCATCCTGCGCGAAGTCTTGATTCGGGACATCCTTGATCCATGGACTCCACCCCGACGCCCACCAGCCCTTCCATGAACGCCCGCATCCTGATCGGCTTTCTTGCCCTTGTTGTGCTCGGGCTGCTGGCCTGGGAACTGCGCTGGGTATTGCTGGTGCTTTTTGGCTCGATTGTCCTGGCGGTGGCCCTGGATGTGCCCGTGACCCTGCTGCGTCGCATCCTGCCCGTCAATCGCCAGACAGCCCTGGCGATCGAACTCGTGGTGCTGGTGACCTTCGGAGGCCTGCTCATCTCCCTACTGCTGCCCGAGGTGCTGCAGCAAGCCAAGCAACTGGCCGAACTGATTCCCAGCGTGCCGAGCCACCTTGCCGATTTGCTTACCAAGTTGCCCTGGCTGCGCAACCTCGAAGAGCAATGGCTCAATGGAGCCAGCCTCGAACGCTTCCAGCCTCTGGGCCAACAGCTCATAGGTTTCGCCGGCGGCGCCGCCAACAGCACTTTGCAGTCCCTATTGATGGCTCTGCTGGCCGTGCTCTTTGCCCTTGACCCCCGCAGCCACCAACGTTTGCTGCTGGCCGCCACGCCCCAATTCTACCGGCCGCGCATGGCCGTATTACTGGGTGAATGTCGCGAAGCTCTGGGGGGCTGGCTTGCAGGCATGACCCTATCCGCCGTTCTGGTATTCGTGGCAACTTGGGCTGGTCTTTCCGTTTTGGGAGTGCCCCTGGCCCTGTTGTGTGCCCTGATCAGTGGCCTGCTTACCTTCGTTCCGACCGTGGGCCCCACCGCCGCCACCCTGCTGCCGATGGCGGTCGCCCTGCTGCTGGTGTCTCCGGCCAAAATGCTGCAAGTCTTGCTGCTGCGCCTGGTGATTCAGAACGCCGAGGCGTTTGTGCTTACCCCGGTTTTACTGAGTCGCACGGTGAATTTGCTGCCCACCGTAGCCCTGATCTCCCAATTGTGTTTGGGTGCCCTACTTGGCCTACCTGGCCTGCTGCTTGCCCTTCCCCTGGTTGTGGTGATGCAAGTGATGGGCAAGGAAGTTATCGTGCGCGATATCATGGATCATTGGTGAGCCAGAACGCATCAACGATAGTGGCGCCAAAGTGAAGGCAGGGCCAGCAGAACGGTCACGGCCAAAATATGGTTGCGCAATCCCTCTGCCAAGGATGTCAAGGTGATGTGATCAAACAGAAGAATCAGTTCGACCCTTAAATCAAGAAGGGCAAGCAATCCAAGCAGGAGTGGCAGTAGTCGAAAACCTGCTCTGGTTTGTTCAGAATTCCTATCCTTCATCGTACGGACCTGGCCGAGAACAGGGGTAACAAGGTGGGTGCCAAGCCAATGCTCGACCAGCTGCCAACGCCAATGCCAATCGCCAGGGCAACTGCAAACCAGAAAAGACTACTGCCGCCAAAGAAAATCAAGCCAAATAAAGGCAGCAGAGTGGTCAGAGAGGTGTATAGAGAACGGGTAAGCGTGGCATCAACGGCCACATCAACTTGTTCGGAAATTGGCAATTGGGCGAGGGCCTTGCTCTGTTCCCGGATGCGGTCGTAGACAACGACAGTATCAGTTACCGAATAGCCCGCCACGGTGATCAGGGACACGGCAAATAGCGAATCCACTTCCACACCCCTAAGCAGACCCAACCAGGCGAAAACACCACAGGTGATCAAAACGTCGTGGGCAAGACAGACCAGGGCAAGAAAGGCAAAGACACCGTTGTAGCGAAAGCTGATGTAAGCCGCAATCGCCACAAAGCTCACCAACAGGGAAATCAGGCTGGCCCGCAGCAGCCGGGAGCCCAGGGTGGGCCCGATGGTGTTGATCGCCGTACCCTCGGGCAGCAAGGGTCCAACGCGAGCCGAGATCTGATCCACAACGGCCCTTCCCTGCTCAGTACTCAGAGCTGGAAGCCGCAACACCACATTCTTACCTCCATCCAGCAGTTGTACTCCGGAGCTGGAGAGGTTGGGGGACCGTTCCTGGCCTTCCTGGGGCAAGGTGAGTCGGCCGAGCTGGGCCTGGATTTCAGACACGGTCAAGGTCGGGCAGGCTCCGGGAGCACAGGCCCGCTCTAACTGGATCTGGGTCCCACCAGTGAAATCGAGGCCGGGAACCAAGGGTGCCGCGATGGTGGGATTACGCCAGCAGAGAAACATGCCCAGCAGGCTGAGGGCGCAGGCTAGGGCCGAACCGACCCAGGCTGCCCGGCGATAACGGCTGATGCGGAAGCGAGGCGTAGGAATACTCAAGGGAAGAAAGGCAACTTCAGAGCGCCGAAGGCAGCTGGCGAGCGGGAAGAAAGTTGGTGGGGCGCCTCAGGCCCGGATAACTCATCAGCAGCCGCAGCAGGGTGCGGGTGCAGGTGAGGGCGGTGAACAGGCTGAGGGCCAAACCAATGAATAGGGTGACGGCAAAACCCTTGACAAGCCCGGTACCGAGGAAAAACAGGGCCATGCAACTAATAAGCCCCGTGACATGGCCGTCTAGAATTGAAGAGAAGGCCAGAGAAAAACCAGTATCGATAGAACGAATTAAAGAATTGCCTGAGCGCAACTCCTCCTTGACCCGCTCAAAGATCAATACATTGGCATCAACGGCCATCCCCACCGAAAGGATGAAACCGGCTATACCCGGCAGGGTCAAGGTGACTTGGAGGGCGGAATAGATAGCTAAGTTGAAGAGGGCGTAGAGACTTAGGGTTAATACCGATACAAAGCCTGGGAGTCGATAGACCAGAACCATGAAGAGGCCCACTAACCCAAGTCCGGCCGAGCCTGCGAGCAGGCTGGTTCGGATATTTTCGGCACCGAGGGAGGGACCCACGGTCTTGACTTCGACGATCTTGACAGGAAGGGGTAAGGATCCCCCGCGCAACTGGACCTCAAGATCCCTGGCGGCTTCCGCCGTGAAGTTGCCAGAAATACTGGCGGAACCTCCCGTAATCCCGGCAGTTTTAAATTGGGGTCCGACGGTGGCTTCGCTGATTGAACGGCCGTCCAAAACAATGCCCAGAACGCGGCCGGTGCCGGCAATGGACTGGGTGAGACCTGCAAACTTTTCGCCTCCGGCCCGATCAAACCCGAGGGTCACTTCCCAGGAATCTCCGCTTGACTGTTGCTGCCTGCCGGCACTTGTCAGGTCACGACCAGTGAGCAGAGGGGGTCCGTAGAGGGAAAGGACGCGGCGGTTGACCTCATTGAGCAGTTGGTCGAGTTGGTCCGCTTCACTGGCGTTCGGCGAAACCTTGATGCCAAGGGGGGCCATCGCCTTGGCCAAATCGGCCGCCTTGAGGGGAGAAGCCGGGGGCGCCGCGGAACCCGGGGTGGGGCGGGTGCTCTCCAGGATTGCCTCGGCTTGGCGTTTCAGGGTCAAAAGGCCCTGCATCTGCTTTTCGGTACCTGGCTTCTGGGCGCGAAATTCAAGCAAGGCGGTGGTTCCCAGCACCTTGGCCGCCCGGCTGGGGTCCTGTTCACCGGGAAGCTGCAGCACCAACTGGTCATTACCGACGGTCTGCAGGGTGGATTCAGCCACACCGAGGCCATTGATGCGGCGATCGAGCACATCCTTGACCGCTTCCAGTTGTTCACGATCAACTTGTTGAATGGCTCCGGCGGGCAACACCTGCAGGGTGAGCTGGCTGCCCCCCCGCAAGTCGAGACCGAGCCTTAAACCATTGGTATAAAGAACCACTGCGGCGCTGATTGCCAGCGCTAGAATGAAGGCAAACCAACCTTGTTGACGTCCCATGGTCAGAGGGCACCGCTAGTAATGTTCTTAGCTGCGGTCACAATTTGGTGGGGCTGAATAATTGTGAGATTTTCAAGCTTACCATTGTATGGAGTTGGGATATCCTGGGATGAGAGCCGCACGGGGCGAGCATCAAGCTCATCGAAGCAGTTTTCCGTGATCAAGGCAATAAGCTCGGCTCCAATACCGCCAGTTTTCATACACTCTTCAACAATAATGACACGGTGTGTTTTGCGAATAGAAGCGGAAATTGTATCCAAATCAAAGGGCTTGAGACTAATAAGATCAATCAACTCCACATCAACCCCCTCAGCCTCTAATTGCTGCACCGCCTTAACGCAATGATGGCGCATGCGGGAATAGGTCAAAATTGTTAAATCCTTTCCACTTCTGACAATTTCGGCCTGATCCAAAGCACAAATATATTCGCCACTTGGAATTTCTTCGGAGAGATTGTAAAGTAAAACGTGTTCAAAAAAGACCACTGGATTGTTATCTCGAATCGCCGCCTTCATCAGCCCCTTAGCATTGGTGGGCGTGCTACAGGCGACAATTTTGATCCCGGGAACCGCATGGAAATAAGCCTCTAAACGCTGGCTGTGTTCAGCCCCCAATTGGCGGCCTACACCACCGGGACCTCGCACAACAGTCGGGATCGTATAATTGCCACCGCTAGTATAGCGAAGCATTCCCATATTGTTAGAGATCTGGTTAAACGCCAGCAGTAGAAATCCCATATTCATGCCTTCCACAATCGGCCTTAAGCCCGTCATGGCAGCTCCAACGGCCATGCCCGTAAATGCATTTTCAGCAATGGGTGTATCGAGAACTCTCAACTCGCCATACTTCTGGTGCAGATCCTTGGTGACTTTGTAGGAGCCGCCGTAGTGGCCCACGTCTTCCCCCATCACACAAACATTCGGATCTCGAGCCATCTCCTCATCAATGGCTTCGCGCAGGGCATTGAACAGCAGGGTTTCGGCCACGATCTGACATCGGCCAAGGGTGAAACCAACTTATCTCAGACTGCGGCAGCGCCCTGGGGTTTCAGGCGGCTGAACCAGGTTTGGCCACCACCAAGGAGCGCACAAACACCACGAACAGACCTAGCCCGATGAAGGCGAAGCTGAAGCTGGCCAGAAAACACATGCCCACAATCAGGGTCTTCATCGCCGTAGCGATGTTTTGGGCGATCGCCGAGCTGAAATGGGGAGGGTGGCTGGCGTAATGGGCCAGGACCCGCCGGCTCAGCCCCAGGGCAAGCCAGGCCAGCAAGCCACTGGTGAGGGCACCGATCAGGAAACTAAGCGGTCCCTTACGGGGCCCCTGGGGGTCGGAACCATTGGACGGGGAGAGGGCGTCACTCATCGGGAGCTGGAATCAGCCTCCAGGCTGACACCTGTGGCTCTGGTGCGAGTGCACCACCAAGCCAATCCCCCAGCCGCCAGGGGTTC
>JBIIRU010000063.1:0-10494 GCA_044341355.1 Cyanobium sp.
AAACGCTCGAACAGGCCCTCCTGCACCATCACCCGGCCGCCGCCCTCGTTTTCTTCGGCCGGCTGGAAGATCAGCACCACGGTGCCGTCAAAGCGTCGGCTTTCGGCCAGGTACTGGGCGGCCCCCAGCAGCATGGTGGTGTGGCCGTCGTGGCCGCAGGCGTGCATGCGGCCCGGGTGGCGGGAGCCATGGGCAAAGGTGTTGGCCTCGGTGATCGGCAGGGCATCCATGTCGGCCCGCAGGCCGATGCTGCGGGCCGAACTCCCGGCCAGGCCGGTGCCAGCCCGCAGCACCCCGACCACGCCGGTGCCGGCCAGGCCGGTGTGCACCTCGCAGCCAAAGCTGGCGAGTCGCTCGGCCACCAGGGCGGCGGTGCGGTGTTCTGCGAAGGCCGTTTCGGGATGGGCGTGCAGGTCCCGACGCCAGGCCGCCATGGTGGGGGCCAGGTCCTGCAGGCGGGCGATCAGCGCCATCGGGGGCGCCTCAGGCCGCCAACACCGGCGACGCGGAACCCACCAGCTGGCGCAGGGTGGTGATAACCCGCTCCTGTTGCTCGTCGCCCAATTCGGGGAAGATCGGCAGGCTGAGCACTTCGACGCAGAGGCGCTCGGTGACCGGCAGGCTGCCGGGTCCATAGCCCAGCTCGGCGTAGGCCGGCTGACGATGGATCGGGATCGGGTAATAGATGATCGTGATCACCCCTTCTTCCTGAAGCTGCTGCTTGAGCCAATCGCGGCAACAGGCTTCCGGCAGGCCGAAGCTGGCACTGTCGTTGGAGGGGGTGCAGCGGCCTGCACAGCGGGCCTGAGCGGCGGGACAACCCGGCACCCGCACTACGAATTGGTTCCAGCTATGGCCGTCGGGGCCCGCATCGGCAAGCTGGAGATTGGGGAGGTCGCCGAGGGCTTCCCGGTAACGCTGGGCGATGCGGCGGCGCCGTTCCACCCACAGGGGCAGGTGGGGCAACTTGACGTTGAGGACTGCCGCCTGCATGGCATCAAGGCGGCTGTTGTAACCCAGGTCGGTATGGAGATAACGGCGCGGCATGCCATGCACCGCCAGCTCCCGGATGCGTTGGGCCAGGCTACTGTCGCGGCAGACCACGGCCCCGCCATCACCGGCGGCGCCAAGGTTTTTGGTGGGGAAAAAGCTGAAGCAGCCGGCATCCCCCCAGCTACCCACCGGACGCCCCGCCCAGCTAGCGCCGGTGGCCTGGGCGCAGTCTTCGATCACCCGCAGGCCATGGCGCAGGGCGATGGCGTTGATGCGTTCCATGTCCACCGGCCGGCCAAAGAGATGAACAGGCAGCAGGGCGCGGGTGGCGGGGGTGACGGCCGCCTCAATGCGATCGAGATCGAGCAGATAGCTGGCCGGATCCACGTCCACGAACACCGGCGTGGCCCCGACGGCGCTGATGGCCTCGGCGGTGGCGAAAAAGCTGAAGGAGGAGGTGATCACCTCGTCTCCCGGGCCAATCTCCAGGGCCCGCAGGGCCAGGGTGAGGGCATCGGTGCCGCTGTTGCAGCCGATGGCGTGGGGGACGGCGCAGGCCGCAGCGAAGCTGGTCTCGAAGGCGTTGACCACGCCCCCGCCGATGTACTGGCCACTGCGCAGCACCTGCAAAACAGCCTCATCAAGGCTGTCGCCGAGCTGCCTCAGCTGCTCTTCGAGGCTGAAGGGGGGAACGGGCATGCTGGCAACCTTAAGTCAAACAGGTGGGCCCGCCAGGGGTGGCTCAGGCCCACTCCGGCTCTTGGCCGGGATGCCATTTGATGTTGCAGCCGATGGCCGCGATCTGCTCAGCCACTGGCGTCCGCTCCGCCAGCAAGTCCGCCATGGCACCGCGCAGGTCCCGGCCGTCGCAGGGAGTGGGCTGGCCGGGGCGGCTGCCATCGAGCTGGCCGCGATAGGCCAGCCGGTGGGCCCGATCAAACAGAAAGAGGTCGGGCGTGCAAGCAGCCCGAAAGGCCTTGGCCACCGCCTGGCTGTCATCGGCCAGGTAGGGAAAGGTCCAGCCATGGGCCTGGGCCTGGGCCACCATCTCAGCGGGTCCGTCCTGGGGGTGGCTGCTGAGGCTGTTGCTGCGGATGGCGATCAGGGCCGCCTGATCGCCCAGATCGCGACCCAGGCGGCCCAGTTCGGCCTCGATGTGCTTCACGAACGGGCAGTGGGGGCACAGAAACATCACCAGCACGGGCCGACCCTCCAGGGCGGCGGCCTCGGGGATGGAGCCCAACACGGGGGTGAGCTGCTCCTGCAACACGGAAAACGGCAGGGCCGTTCCCAGGGGCAGCATGGTTGAGGCGGTGACGGCCATGGGGCGAGGGCGGCGGATGGCGGTGGCCCTGGTGGGGCCAGCGGGCGGATCAAGCGCGATCATGCCGGGATTGCATCGCCGTTTTCGCGTGGCGCCCCGCCGGTTTCAGCGCCGTTGTCCCTCCGCATACCAGCGGGGCATCGCTGCACTGGCCCTGAACCTGTTGATGCTTGCCGGCTGTGTTCCCCTGAGCCAGCGCAGCAGCGGCAGGGTGTTTCCCTTGCCGCGCCAGCGCAGCGGCGATGGCCTGGCGGTGGTGACGCGCCCCGGGGGGGAGGGGTTGCACATCTGGCTCGACACCGACACCGAAACCGAGGGGATCTGCCGGCCCCGCTGGAATCCGGATGCAGCGCGCCTGATGGGGGGAGATGGGCCCAATCCCCACAGCGGCGGACGGGCGCCCCGCCAGGAGTTCTACGGGGCCCTGGAGTGGGGACGGGTGCGCTGGGCGCTGCGCCGCCAGATGGCCCAGCTCTGCCAGGACAAGGCCCCCCGCAGCCGCTACGTCTGGGTGGCGCCCCCCCGGCGCGCTGAGGACCACCGCGATCCGCTGCCCCAACTGACCAAGTGGGATCTGCTCAGCAGTCCCCGGGCGGTCAATCGCGCCGAGAAACAGCTGCTGGGCCAGCCCCTCAAGCCCGAAGATTTCAAAGATGATCTGCCTGAGGAGGAACCGCCGGGGCCGTGAGTAGGAGCCGCCGGCGACCAGAGAAGCAGCCTGATCTGTCTTTCGGAGTACACGCTCGGGGCCCTGAGATGCGCTTCAGGCAGGATCCAGCAGTGCCACTGCCCCGCCATAGCCCGCCGGCAGGTCCAGCCGCCAGCGCCGCAGCCGCGGCTCGATCGCCAGGGCATGGGGCTCGCTGGCCTGGGCCAAGCCCACCCCGCGAGCCTTGAGGCCCGCCTCCAGGGCGCACCAGCACTCCACAAAAGCTGAGGCCGCCTCGGCCGTTGGCAGGGACAGCAATGAATCGACCTGGGCGGGAGCCAGGCAGCGCCGCGCGATGGGCCGCCAGTCCAGGTCTGGTTGCTGACGCTCCACATCGACCCCCACCGGTGCGGCGGCATGGAAGGCCAGCAGGATGAGTTCGCCGGAATGGGAGATGTTGAATTGGGGCGGTTTGCCTTGGGGCATTGAGGGGCCAGGGTGCAGCAGCTGCGGCTTGCCGTGGGGGCCGGCGGCAAAGCGCAGGGTCGCCGGATCTCGATCCAACCAGGCGCCCAATACCACGCGCAAGACGCCGCGCCCCAGCAGGGTGCGCTGGCGATCGTCAGGCCGCCGCAAACGATTCATTTTTTCCTGCTCCTGGCACGACAGCAGGGCCTCCAGCTCCGCCGTGGCGGCGAGCACCTGCGGATCCCTGCAATCCACACGCAGCAGCCAGGGCTCCAGTGGCGGGCCATCCCCCGACCGCTGGGCAGCAAGCCACGGCAGCGGCCGGCCCGGCCACCAGGGTTGGGGGCTCAGGGATTGGAGTTGGGCTGGGCCTGCCATCGGTGGGTGGGTTGGTGCTGGCCTGGGGCACCTGCGGGCGTGTTTGTCCTGTTCCTACCAATAGCCACGCCGCCAAATCTCCCTTTGTCGTCCCTTCCCCTTCCTGATCATTACTCGATCTCGCCAATCACCAAGCTTCAGCAGGGTTTTCCAGGCGCTGCGGGAGAATCCCCCGATCGCACAACCCAGCGCCGCCGCCGGCGTCACACCCCATGCTCCTCGATCTGCGCGGCAAGAAGGCCCTTGTCACTGGCATTGCCAACAACAAGTCGATCGCCTGGGGCATCGCCCAGCAGCTCCATGCGGCCGGTGCCGAGCTGGGGGTGACCTACCTGCCCGATGAAAAAGGCCGTTTCGAGGGCAAGGTGCGCGAGCTGACAGCGCCCCTGACTCCCAGCCTGTTCGAGCCCCTTGACGTGCAGGATCCGGCCCAGATCGAGGCGCTGTTCGCCCAGGTGGCCGCCAGCTGGGGCTGCTTGGATGTGCTGATCCACTGCCTGGCCTTCGCCGGCAAGGAGGAGCTGATCGGCGATTATTCCGCCATCAGCCCTGAGGGCTTTGCACGGGCATTGGAGGTGAGTGCCTACTCCCTGGCGCCGCTGTGCCGCTATGCCAAGCCCCTCTTCAACCCAGGCGCCAGCGTGATCACCCTGAGCTATCTGGGCGCTGAGCGCGCCATCCCTAATTACAACGTGATGGGTGTGGCCAAGGCGGCCCTGGAGGCCTCGGTCCGCTATCTCGCCGCCGAACTAGGGCCCGACAAACAGGTGCGGGTCAATGCGATCAGCGCCGGCCCGATCCGCACCCTGGCCAGCTCCGCCATCGGCGGCATTCTCGACATGATCCACAACGTCGAAGCCAAGGCCCCCCTGCGGCGCACCGTCACCCAGGAGGAGGTCGGCTCCACCGCCGCTTTCCTGGCCAGCCCTTTAGCCAGCGGCATCACCGGCCAGGTGATTTATGTGGATGGGGGCTATTGCATCACGGGGATGTGATTAAGGTGGCCTCAACAAGCGAAGGCATGTCTGCTTAAAGGTTTTTCATTAGGTACCAAGCTCCGCACCCTTCAGTAGGCGCTCGGGTCTTGCGGAGCTATTGCAGGTTGCCCGGAGAATTCTCCCCGTCAACTCTTCAAGGTTGAAACAGCGATTGAAGCGATATCTATCATTGCGGTGACGACCTATCAGAGCCGGCATGCAAGCCGTGATGCATGACATCACGACACTGCTCGCAATGGTGCGGCGACAACCAAGACCAAGTCAGTACTAAGACTTTAAATCAGACCTGCATGGAAAGGGGCCTGAACAGCGAGGACAGGTGCTGGCCGGCAACCTGTCACGTAAATTCAAAATGGTAAAAACTGGTTTAACTGGTGGCGAAGAGGGTATGGGCACAGTTCAGATCTGGCGGCTCAGACATGAGCGGATAGATTATGCGCAACAAATAACTATACCCAGCTAGCCACAATCACCGAACAAATCACGCTTGTACAATTGTAGATAGACTTATCCTACCAACAGAGGATTGTGAATATCCTGCCATTGCATTGACAAGGGCATCAACATTAGTTCACGACAAGACATTGCCATCACCAGAGCGAAAAAGCCAGATCCACTGGGAGTTGCTTGCTTACAGTTCCATTGCGCTACTGACGTTAATGACCACGACTTCACATCTCCGCTAGCTAAAATAAGTAAGCCATAGGCTTTGCTAAGCCTCAATGCGCACACTACCCAGCCGATTACATGCTAAATAGCACAGTCGTCCCTCCGCCGTAGGCGAGAGAACTCGATGCTGACCCTGTCACATGGCAACCTGGAAGACCCTCCCATTGGCTTGGTTTACGGCGCGCTTCTCAATTAATTGGCATCCGGCAACCGCAGAGAACACGGTCTCCTCTCCGTGCAAGAGATCAACCGCCGGTGTGAGGTCATTCGCATGGGCAGTCGTATTTTCACCGAGTGGATAAGGCCGCTCTCGCTATCCACCCAGATGGGGACCAATCGCTGCTCAGACCTGCGGATACATCCCGAGATACCATTACTTCGAAACGACCTTCTCCATCTCGATTAAAAGTCGCTCGCAACTGGTGAGTTAATTGGTCATGGCCTGCTCGTTATGACTGAATTCGAGCTGGTTGCAACCACTGCCCCCGCTCAATGCTTGCGATTACAAAGCTATATTCTCGAGATTGCTTTGGGTTTTCAAGGGACTCCCTAAGAAATCGTGTACCCTATTGATCTCGTGCTAGGAAGCATGGCGACGGCAGGAATACAATGCCTTCAGTGTGACATGGTCAATCCCGCTGGCATGCGCTTTTGCGGCCAGTGCGGAGGGGCTCTGGGACAGGGTTGCAGCGCCTGCGGCACGATGAATCCCCCAATGTTCCGTTTTTGTGGTCAGTGCGGAAGCTCTCTCGCTGCCGCCTCACCTCTGCCCCCCCCGGCCAACAAGCCGCAGGCCAGCGGCCCTGAAGCGGAGCGGCGTCAGATCACCGTGATTTTCTGCGATCTAGTTGACTCCACTCGATTATCCGACCAGCTGGATCCAGAAGAGCTGCGTGCACTGTTGCTCACTTACCAAACCACTGCTGGTTCTGTGGTGGAGCGTCATCAGGGCACCATTGCTCAATATCTGGGAGATGGACTTCTGATCTACTTCGGCTACCCAGCGGCCCAGGATGATGATGCCCAGCGTGCGGTGAAGACAAGTTTGGAGATTCTGGAAGCCCTCCGCTCCCTGAATGACCAGGTACGTTCCAAGCAAATCACCATCCAGGCACGGATTGGCATTCACACCGGCTTGGGCGTCGTCGGGGATGTTGGTGCCGGCAAATCCAAGCGTGAAAGATTGGTGATTGGCAAAACCCCAAATGTGGCCGCTCGTCTGCAGGGTTTAGCAGACCCAAATACCATTCTGATCAGCTCCTCCACCTGGAAACTTGTGGCCGAGTATTTCAAGTGTGAACATCTAGGAAAAGTTAACTTGAAGGGAATCGGTGATCGTGTGGAAGCCCATAAAGTGCTGGGTCCCAGCGGGGTTCATGGCCGTTTTGAGGCGTCCATCCGTCGCGGCCTGGTGCCCATGTTCGGGCGTGAAGCGGAGATGGAGGCGCTCACCAACCTTTTCGCACTAGCTCTTTCGGGCAAGGGGCAGACCGTTCTGCTGAGGGCGGAAGCAGGGATTGGCAAGTCTCGTTTTGTGCATGAATTTCAAAACCAGTGTCGAGGCCGTGCCCTGTTGCTGAGCGCTGGCTGTACAGCCACCGGCCAGAATACGGCGCTGTTACCAGTAGTGGATGCTTTTCGCCAGTTCTTGTCTATAGATCCCGGCGATTCAGATGACAATACCCGCAATAAAGTTGAGCTTTTTCTTGCTCAGGCTGGTGAGTCCCAGTCGCAGAATTCCTCGTTGTTATGTGCGTTGCTCTCGGTGCCGAGCAAGCTGCCACCCCTTAACCTACCTGCTCCAAAGCTGCGGGAGCTCACCATCCACCTGCTTGTTCGTCTGCTCACGCAAGGTACGGAAAGGCGTCCCGTCGTGGTGCTTCTGGAGGATCTGCACTGGGTGGATCCATCCACGATGGAGTTTGTCACCAGCCTGATTGAGGAGGCTAGTCAAAGCCGTCTGCTCCTCCTCCTCACCACCCGTCCGGATTTTGTCTGCCCTTGGAATTTTCGCCCATACATCACCAAACTCGAACTCCTGCGGTTGGCGCCGAAAGATATTGAGCGGCTGATCCTGGCGGTTTCCGCTAAACCCATTCCTGAGGCTGTGATTCGCCAGCTAATTGATAAGTCAGACGGTGTGCCCCTGTTCGTGGAGGAATTGACCAGAACGACATTGGAATCCGGGGTTTTACGTGAGTCTCCGACCCATTGGGAATTGGTTCGTCCGCTTGAAATCAGTTCCATCCCCTCCACTCTGCGAGATTTACTGATGGCCCGGCTGGATAGTCTGGGACCGGCCAAGGATGTTGCTCAGATCGCCTCTGCCATAGGCCGCTTCTTTCCCTATAGTCTAATTGCTGCTATCTGTCGCAAGCTTCACCTGTTGCGTCATCAACTGGATCAGCTGCAGAATGCCGATATCATCCAAATCGAAGACGAGAATGCTATTGCTGAAGTCTACAGATTCAAGCATGCGTTGATTCAAGATACGGCTTATGAGTCCATGCTTCTCAGTCGTCGCCGCGAAATCCATCATGCTCTGGCACATACAATTGAAGCCGACTTTCCCGATCTTGCACACAGTCGACCCGAGCTGATGGCTCTGCACTTCTTCGAGGCCGGCTTGGTAGAAGCATCCGTGGCCTACCGGCTGAAGGCGGGATCACGGCTCATAAAAGCTGGAGCCTACTCGGAAGCCATCGCCGAACTGTCCCATGGGATTCAGGGATTGCAAGGCCTCCCCCCCTCCGCCTCCAACTACAGCAAGGAGGCTGAACTGCGCGCTGCTCTGGGGGGCTGTCTTGTGGCAACCCGGGGGTACTGTGCTCCAGAGGTGGAAGAGAATGTCCGGCGCAGCCGGGAGCTTTGCGGACTGCTTCACAACCCCACCTCGCAGCTGATCCCCACAGTTTATGGGCTCTGGGTAGTCAACCTCGCCTCCAGTCGTGTAGGACCGACCGTAGAATATGCCCGTCAACTGAAAGAATATTCCACCCCAGACGAAGATCCGCTTCTGAGAGTAACCATCCACTTCGCCAACGGTACAACTCTCCTCTACCTTGGCCGCTTTGCGGAGGCTCGCCGCGAGTTTCAGAAGTCCATCGGTTTGTATGAGCCTTCGATGCACTCCAGGCTTGTTTCTACTTATGGTGATGATCACGGACTTTTTTCTTCAATCTACCTTCAATGGTTAGAAGTGCTTACGGGCAATGTCGACAGAGCATTGGAAATCTGTAACTTCACACTCGAGTCAGCGGAGCAATTGGACAATCCTTTGAGCCTGGCCTTAGCACTAACCTTTGCCATGATCATCCATCATGAACTCCGCCAGCCGACGAAAGCAGCTGAATTTGCTGCCCGCAATGTGCAACTGTGCGGCGAACAGGGTTTTGCCTTCTGGGGATCACTCGCCAGGATTAGCCAGGGATGGTGCGAAGTCATCAGCGAAGGCAACGAAGCTAGTCTTGCTACGATTTCCAGTGGTCTAGCATTTTTTGATCTGATCCAGCAGAAATTGCCCTTAGCCTACTGGAAATCCTATCTTGTCGAGGCCTATCTGGAGGTTGGCAACCTTGAAGAAGGTTTGAAGGTTGTTGACGAGGCGTTAACTCTTTCCTCGCAGAATGTTGACCGGATGTATCATCCCGAATTGCTTAGATTGAAGGGAGATCTGTTGCGGTTGCGGGAGCCGCGAGGTCAGGCTTCACTGGAGCTATATCGAGAGTCTGTTGCTTCTGCCCGCAGCACTGGGGCTCTGTTGCTGGAATTGCGCTCGGCCATGAGTCTCGCTAAGCACATGAGCAAACATTCCAAGGAGGGAAGAGTCGCTCTGCGAGAGGCGCTTGGCAAGTTCCCAGAAGGATTGATGTTTCGCGACTACCTGGATGCCACTGCCCTGCAGGCGGAGTTGGGATGACGAAGCAACGGGCCGTTGTTCTTGGTGCCACGGGCCACATTGGTCAGGCGGTGACTCGCGAACTTCTCTCCCGTGGCTATGGAGTTACGGCTGCCACCCGTCAGCTCGCTCCCGCGAGTTTGCGAGGCCTGGAGGTGAAGATCCAGTCCGGAGACTGTGGCAACAGCGATCATATCGACGCCTGGATCCATGGTCAGGATCTTGTTGTGGACTGTGCTGCACCATATCCCCTGAACATGTTTCCACGGAGTCAACCGGTGGCTGCGGCTTGCCGGCGGACGTCAGCGATTCTGCAGGCCGTAGGTCGGCAGGGGTCTCGTCTAGCCTATGTGAGTTCGTTCACGACGCTGCTGCGCCGAGAAAGTGGTATAGCAGCACTTGAGGCACAGTGGCGTCGAAGCATTCACCCCTACTTCGAGGTGAAGCAGCGCATCGAGGACATGCTTATTGGTGCGTCTAACGGCATAGACATCACGATTGTCAACCCCGCAGTCTGTATGGGTCCCTGGGACGGGAAAGATCGCAAATATTGTTTTCTCCCTCAACTAATTGCTGGCAACGTGTTAGCGACAACAGAGCAAGTAATCAATATAATTGATGTGCGCGATGTTGCGACGTTGCTATGCAACGCGCTGGATGCCCAGCTGCGCGGATTGCCCATTGCTCTGGCTGGACACAACCTTACCGTACAGGAGTTGGCGAACAAAGCTTGTGCTTTGGCAGAGGTTGCTACCCCTCGCCTCGTTGCGCCTGCTCGCCTAGGTGCCTGGACCATGGTCTGGGCCGAGACGCTAACCGCCCTGGCAGGTCAACTACCGCCTATCCCCGCCCTCAGCGCCCTGCTGGTCTGCGACTCGCAGCCAATGACGCCAACTCCCCTCCAGCAGGGACTGGGCTGTCCAACGCGGCCCTTTATGGTGACCCTCAAAGATGCCATGAATTGGTACCTACAGGACTGAGTTCTTTCTTCTCTTGAGGGCTCCTCGAAAAATAAGCACTTTCCAGTGCATCTGCGGACATGAAAAAGCCGCCAAGCTGGCGGCATAGCAAGAAGTTCTTACATCGACCATTGACGATATCACTTGAACTAAGGCAC
>JBIIRU010000338.1:0-3028 GCA_044341355.1 Cyanobium sp.
CCATTGCTGGGTATCACTGGCAAGGTCGTCGGCTTCCTGCTCCAGCAATCCGCCCAGGACGGAGCGGCGCTGCAGCCGGGGGGCGGCGGCCACCGCCGCCGCAGGCAAGGTCAGGACCCGCAGGTTGGCCTTGCTGGCCAGTACGTCCAGGGCCCCTGGCAAAAACTGAGGCGCCACCACACATTCGAGAAACAGGCCGGTGAGCAGCGCCGCCGCTTCGGCATCAACCGGGCCATTGAGGGCGACGATGCCGCCAAAGGCGGAGGTGCGATCGGCATCGAGAGCCCGCTGCAGGGCCTCGGCCACGCCCGTGCCCAGGGCGACGCCGCAGGGGTTCGTGTGCTTGATGACAACCGCCGCCGGACTGGAGCCAGCAGATCGGTCCGTTGGGCCCTCGCCATAACCAAATTCTCGAACCGTGGCCAGGGCCGCATCGAGATCGATGAGGTTGTTGTAGCTGAGGTCTTTGCCCTGCAGCTGCTGGGCGGCGCCCCACCCCGCCTGGGGATCACTGAACCAGGTGGCGCTTTGGTGGGGATTCTCCCCATAACGGAGCCGCTGCTGGACCGGCAGTTCAAGCCGCAGCGGGGCGACCGGATCTGCGCCGGTATCGGTATCGGTATCGGTATCGCCATCGCCCAGTCGCTGGGCCAGCCAGGAGCTGATGGCCCCGTCGTAAGCAGCCGTGTGCTCGAAGGCCGCCAGGGCTAATCGGCGCCGCAGGGCCGCATCCAGCCGTCCCGCCGCCAGGGCCTCCAGGAAGGAGGGGTACTGGGCGGGGTCCGTGAGCACGGCCACATCGCCATGGTTCTTGGCGGCGGCCCGCACCATCGCCGGCCCACCGATATCAATCGTCTCGATCGCGGTCTGCCAATCCACCGCAGGGTCAGCAACGGTCTGGCGGAAGGGATAGAGGTTGACCACCACCACATCGATGGGGGTGATCGCCTGGGCCTCCAGGTCGGCCCTGTGGCCGGCATCGTCCCGGCGGGCAAGGATGCCGCCATGGATGCGGGGATGGAGGGTCTTCACCCGACCCCCCAGGATCTCCGGGGCCCCGGTGTAGTCAGCCACCCGGGTCACCGGCAGGCCTGCGGCGGCCAGGGCGGTGGCGGTGCCGCCACTAGATAGCAGTTGATAGCCATGGCTGAGCAAGCCGTTTGCCAGGGATACCAGGCCCGCTTTGTCGGACACGCTCAGAAGGGCCGTGGGGGCCATGGCGGCGGAGTTCAGAATCGGGGCCAACCTAAGCAGGAGCTGCCGAGAGGCCATGGCCAACTTTTTGCCCCAGGACTTGCCCCAGGATTTGCCCCACGACGATGGTCGATCGATCCGGCTGGAACCGGCCCAACCGCAGCGGCGCCTGGTGCTGCTGCACGGCTGGGGAGCCGACGCGGATGATCTGTTGGAACTGGGCACCGCCCTGCTGGCGGAAGATGGGCAGGCTGGCGAGGTCAGCCTGGTGGCCCTGAGGGCGCCGGATCCGCACCCTGGCGGCTTCGGCAGGCAGTGGTACGACCTGCAACAACCGGAATGGCCCGGTCTGGCTGCAGCCAGGTCAAATCTGCGGCAACGACTGCAGGAACTATCCGAAACTGTGCCGCTCGAACACACGGCGGTGCTGGGATTTTCCCAGGGCGCCGCCATGGCCGTGGATGTGATCCTGGGTGAAGGACTACCGGTGGCTGCTCTGATCGCCTGCAGCGGCTATCCACACCCAGGCTGGCAGGCTGCCAATCCCAAGGCCAGTACAATGCTGACCCACGGCGAGCAAGACCCGGTGGTTCCAGTGGCGGCGAGCCAGGCCATCGAGGACCTGGTGCAGCGGGCGGGGGGCCAGGTGCAACGGATCAGCTTCGCTGGGGGCCACGGCATAGACCCCCAGCTCCTGCCGGAGCTACGCGCTTTTCTGGCCCAGAACTGGAGCTAAGGGCGAAGGAGCGTCGTTATTCAGACGTACTGGATTCAGACGAAGGCGTACTCGTACTCCTCCATCTCCTCCCAGTCATCGGCCGCCAGAGCTTCGATGCCTTCAAATAGGACATCTTCGCCAATGCGATCAACGATGAGTCGCAGGGAAGGGAAGAGAAAATGATTTTCTTCGGCGTACTGCGCACTGAAAAGTCCCTTTTCCCCCCAGAAGAAACGGTCTGTGGTGTGCTCGTTGCGGCGGACGTTGAGGATCGCCGGGGCCATGAGATCGGCTTCGGCGATATACCGACGCGCTGCCGTAACAGGCTTGTGGGAACCGGTCTCGAGATTGAAAGTAGGAACGTGGGCGAGAACCCGTTGGCCGGCGAGACGACGACGGCTGATGCGCTTGCGCTTCTTGGACATTGCAGGACTCCCGGTGAGGAGGCTGAAGGTGAATAGGGGGGGAAGCAACCAGGGGCGAAGGTCCAACTGGGGACGGTCACCTGGGCTGGCCGATCCAGACGCCCATGGCGAGGCCTGGATCGAGGCCATTACATCTGTCGTTCTCAAGCAATCGTGGCCACGATCGGAAGACCCGCCGACCTGATCCAGGGCGGCGGAACAAGAAAGGCTTGCTTCTTCCTCTGCTGTAGCTTCGGCTGCAAGGTGAATGCAACCTCAGACCCAAAGGAAGGTGGCTAGCCACCGATGGCGACACCCAACTCGCTCCAAAACAGCGAAGTAGTGGTCGATACGTCCATGCTACGGCTTTTTTCAGTTTTCGCATCGTCCCGCCGAAACTTTTTGGCGATTTGCGCTTTTTCCTTCGGATTGGCCGCCGGTGATTCCAGTGTCTGAAAGGTTTTTACTGCTGCTGCGCTGGCAACTGGCCCAACTGGTGGATTGCCGGGATGTGCGCTCGCTAGTGGTTTACATCACCCACGAGGGGCCCCAAGGCCAGCCCACCCTGATGGCCGTGGGCCAATGGCCCAGCGAAGGTCGCGCCCTGCCGGCCCCCGACATGACCAGTGAACTGCGGGTGCCCGCCGAAGAACGACGCTGGCTGCCCCTGCGGGACGGGGCCCTGTTACTGGGGGCCCTGCAGGTGGAAACC
>JBIIRU010000339.1:0-3025 GCA_044341355.1 Cyanobium sp.
CCGATGCGGCACACTTGCGCCTGATTGAGACCCTGGTCATGGCCGAAGACAGCACCCCTTCCTATGGCACCCATGCTGGTGACAACCGCGAAGGCCGGGAGAGTCCCGGGCGGGGGGTCCGTCAAACTGGCCCCAAAGAACCAGGCGGGCTGCGCATCCGTCTGAGTGACAACGAAATGAAGGCCGCCAGGGCCCTGCAGGAGGCCTTCGGTCTGCGCTCACCGGTGGCCGTGCTCGGTTTTGCCCTGCGCACCCTGGCGCAACAACTGGAAGCAGGCCAATTAGATGCCCTTGTGGCCCAGCAACGCAGTGAAGGCGCTGGGCGAAGCCGCCCCAGGGGGGAAGAGGGCGCTGGCGAGCGGCGTGAGCGCAGCGACAGGGGAGATCGGGGGGGGCAGGTCCGTCAGGTTCGGGTTGATCCCTTTGCCAGGCCCAGTCGACCAGCGGCCCCGGCGCCAACCCCCTTGCCAGCAGAGTCTGAAGGGCCCGAGTCTGAAGGGTCCGAGAGTGAGGCCGCCGCTGAAGAGGGCGAATCAATGCTCGGCAGTGACGCCCTGGAGCTGGAGGGCGGTGTGACTGATGCCGTGACGGATGCCGTCGCAGCGGCGGCGCCCGAGCAAGCTGAGGCCGAAGCATGAACCCGGCGCCCGGTGCCCCCCCGGCACGACCGCGCGTTCTCTCCGGTGTCCAGCCCACGGGCCAGTTGCATCTGGGCAACTGGCTTGGAGCTATTCGTAATTGGGTCGAGCTTCAGCAGGACCACGACACCTTTTTTTGTGTTGTCGATCTGCACGCGATCACCGTTCCCCATGACCCCGCCCGCCTGGCGGAGGACACCCTGGCCACGGCGGCCCTCTACTTGGCTTGTGGCATCGATCCAGGCCAAGCCACGGTGTTCGTGCAGAGCCACGTCAGCGCCCACAGCGAACTCTGCTGGCTGTTGAATTGCGTCACTCCCTTGAACTGGCTCGAACGCATGATCCAGTTCAAGGAAAAGGCCTTGAAGCAAGGGTCCGACGTCTCCGCCGGACTGCTGGACTATCCCGTGCTGATGGCCGCCGACATTCTTCTATATGACGCCGACCAGGTGCCGGTGGGGGAAGACCAGAAACAGCACCTCGAACTGGCCCGCGACATTGCCCAGCAGCGCATCAATGGCAGGTTTTCGCCCCGAGATGCAAGTGGCGCCCCAATCCCCATTCTCAAGGTGCCCTCGCCCCTGATTCTCAAGGAGGGGGCCCGGGTGATGAGCCTCACGGATGGACGCAACAAAATGAGCAAGAGCGACCCGAACGAGGCCTCCCGCATCGCCCTGCTCGATCCCCCCGAGCTGATCGTGCGCAAGATCAAGCGGGCCAAGACCGATGCGGTGATGGGTCTTGAATTTGGCAACCCAGAGCGGCCTGAAGCCGACAACCTGCTCGGTCTTTATGCGCTGTTGAGTCAGCAAAGCCGCGCAGCGGCCCTCAACGAATGCGCCGCCATGGGCTGGGGCAGCTTCAAACCCCTGTTGGCTGACGCCGCTGTAGAAGCCCTCAAACCCCTCCAAGCCCGTTATCGGGAGTGGAGAAACGATCCCGCCAGCGTCAGGGATGTGCTCTGCAAAGGCCAGGAAAAAGCAGGTTCCGTAGCCGCTGACACCCTCGATCGGGTCCGCAATGCACTGGGACTACTGCCGTCAAGCCCCGGCCAGAGCTAAACGATCGACCTGCAATTGATCAGCTGCACTGATCAATCGCAGGTCTCGATGGGGGAATCCTGACTGAGCAGCGCCCCTTTGGCCCTCTCCGTGGGACCAGCTGAAAATCCCTGTTCAGCCCTAGTCTCTTCGGCCCACTCCGCCACCAGGGCCAGCCCACTTAGATCGCGGCTTGCATAGTCCCTTGCCGTTGTCCAGTGAGGCGGCGGAGGGGTTGGCTTTGTCTGGCTTTGCCCATCAAGGTCAGGGGGTGATGTTCGTGATTTTCCGTTTTGCCCTGCCGACCCCAGTTCGAGCGCGCCTCCGCAACCGCCGGCCTGTTTTGCAGCCTGGCCCTATTGGTGGCGCTACCGATCGGGGCTCGTCAACTGCCCCTCAGCCCAGGCCCCTTGGCCACTAGCCAGCAGGGCCTGCGCTCCGCCCAGCGCCAAGGGGGCCCATACCTGATCACCCCCGAACGGCGTGCCTTACTCAACACGATCCGCTACGCCGAAGGCACCTGGATCGGAGGCAGTCAGGAGGGCTATCGGATGTTGTTTGGCGGCGGTCGTTTCGATCGCCTCGACCGCCATCCCGAAATCGTGGTGCACCTGGAATACACCAGTGCGGCTGCTGGCGCATACCAGTTCATGCCCGCCACTTGGCGAGAGGCGTCGATCAAACTAGGTCTCAATGACTTCGGGCCAGCCAGCCAGGACCAGGCAGCCCTCTACCTGATGCAAAAGCGAGGTGCCCTGGAAACCTTCGATCGCCGCGGCCTCAACATTGAGGTGCTCAACCGCCTATCACCGGAATGGGCCTCCCTGCCAGCCAGCCATGGCGGCAGCTTCTATGGCCAACCAGTCAAGGACGCCGATGAGCTGAAGGACTTCTATTTGGCCGAGCTCCAGCGCCAGAAACGGCTCACTGCAGCGGGTCCATCGGCCGCTTGAGGCACCGCTGCTCAGGGTTCGAGATACACCACCCGGCCCCGTTCGTCATTGCCCACGTGCAGCAAATCGGCCTCCAGCAGCCGCTGAATCTCCTTGGTGATCGACGCACTGCTCTGACCTGGAAGCAGATCCACCTCCAGCAAGGCGTCATTGAGGGTGAAGCCCCCGGGAGTCCGCTGACGAGCTAGCTGAAGCAACTGCTTCTCCAGGGACGGCAGCAGGGGCAGTTCCTGGACCCCTTGAGGTTGCTGCAGAAGCAAATCCTGATTGGCCTTCTCAACCATCCCGGGTATCAGGAACAGGTCAATCAACTGGCCGATGCCAAACAAACCAAACGTGCACAGCCAAAGAATGCCGCTCAGAGGTTTGCGGTTGTATAGACGATGGACACCGC
>JBIIRU010000064.1:0-10436 GCA_044341355.1 Cyanobium sp.
GGAGAACAATTGAAGAACTTGCCCAGACAAGGGCTTGTGATGTTTGGTATCTTTTCCCAATCGGAGGTGTGATTCGCATGCTCCCTTCATCGGGCCAGATGGATCCCATGTGGGAGGCAAAGCTTGATACGCTGTTTGGCACCACTGATTGGCGAGACGAATTTTATGCTGACAATACACAAGGTGAGTTATTTGGCGATACCAGCCGAATCAAGAGTGCGAATGAAGCACAAATTCTTTCTTACATCAAAAAGAGAATGCAAACCGTATTCGCAGGAATTTCAAATGTCGCCATCTTGCGTAACTCCATGGGTTATCCCATGTTTGCTCTGTTGATGGGCGTCACCAATCCCAGCCCCAGGGCTATAAGTAGTGCCCTACGCATCAGCAATTATCTCATTGCCAATCTTAATCACTGATATCATGAGCCTCTCCACTATCGAATGGACGGAAGCCACCTGGAACCCCGTTACAGGCTGTAGTAAGGTGTCAGCCGGATGCCTGAATTGTTATGCAGAGCGCATGGCGTTTCGCCTGCAAGCCATGGGCCAGGCAAATTATCGAAATGGCTTCGCTGTTAATTGTCATCCGCAGATGCTAGACATACCAAAACGATGGAAGAAACCTCGGCTCATCTTTGTTAACTCCATGGGTGACTTGTTTCACGAAGAGGTGCCGCTTTCTTTTTTACAAGAGTGCTTTGCGGTGATGAATGACACACCACAGCACACCTATCAGTTGCTCACCAAGCGCTCTGCGCGATTGGCTCAATTGGCTTGTGATTTGCCATGGCCCAGGAACCTTTGGATGGGTGTGACGGTGGAATCTCAAGCGGAAGTGAGGCGAGTGGAGCATTTACGGCAAGTGCCGGCGGCGGTGCGTTTTCTGTCGATAGAACCCCTGCTAAGCCCGATCGCACGGCTTGACTTGGCAGGAGTCGACTGGGTGATTGTGGGCGGCGAATCCGGCCCAAAGGCCAGGCCAATGAAGGAGGAATGGGTGCTGGCAATCAGGGATCTCTGCCTGCAAGAGGGGGTGGCCTTTTTCTTCAAGCAATGGGGTGGTGTGCGCAAGAAGGCAACCGGAAGGTTATTAGAGGGACGCACCTGGGATGCGATGCCATTGCGGCAGCAGATGGTGTAAGCCCGCTGACGACAGGCTTTATTTCACCGTGGTGCCCGATTCCAAGGGCTGGGCCTGGGGTAGGGGCCATTGCCAGCGCGGCAGGGGCACCACAAGCACAACCAGGCCGGTGTCTGGAAGGCCCCATACTCTTGGCGGCAAGAAGCCTGGAGCGCTAAACAGCCATGGGCGCGATCTTCATCAGCTACACCGGCCGTGATCCCGAGGGTGATGCCTGGGCCGATCGGCTGGTGGGCTGGTTCCAGGAGTGGAACTACGGATATTTCCGCGATAAGGATCACAGCCACGGCATCAAGGCTGGCGAGGAGTGGCGACCAGCTCTGTACCGGTCTTTGGGACTAGCCCAGGCCATGGTGTGCCTATGCAGCCAGCAGTACGAAGGCTCACCCTGGTGCGTGGGGGAAGTGGCGATCGCGGTGAAGGACGGAAAGATCATGATCCCGCTCCATCTGCTGCGGCCCCAGGACGCGCCCGAGGGGGAGCGCAAGAGTCACCCGTTGCCGTCGATGCTGCAAACCAGGCAGGCGATCCAGGTGGCTGATGCCCTCAGCCCCAGCGCGGAGCAGCTGGCGGAGGCAAAGCAGCGCTTGCGAGACGTGCTCAACAAGAGCCTGAAGTGGCGGGAATTGCAGGAATGGGATCCCAATCAGTCGCCCTATCCCGGTTTGCCCGCCTTTGAGGCCCATCAAGCGCCGGTGTTCTTTGGCCGGGATGCCGCGATCAAGACGGTGGTGCAGCGGCTGACGAGCCTGGCGCTGAGTGCTCCTGGGTTCCTGTTGCTACTGGGGGCGTCGGGCTATGGCAAGTCCTCGCTGGTGCGGGCGGGGGTGGTGCCGTGGCTGCGGGCGGAGCGGCAGCGGCGTTGGCTGGTGCTGGAGCCGTTCAAGCCGGGGCTGGATCCGTTTGGGACGCTGCGGGGGGTGCTGCGGGAGCCCCTGGCGGCGGCGGAGCTGGTGGCGCGGGAGCCACAGAATCGTGATGGAGAAGCCGCTGGCCTGATCCGCCAGTTGCATAGCCTGAGCAGCACCACCGGGGCCCCGGTGGTGCTGGTTATCGACCAGTTCGAGGAGCTGCTGGCTGACGGCAACCAGGAAGGCGAGAGGTTTTTGGCGTTTCTGCAGAGGCTGCTCAGCACGGAGTTGGCGGAGCTGGTGGTGATGGCAACGATGCGAACGGATTTCTTAGCGCCGCTGCAGAGCCGCTGGCCGCAGTTGTTGGGATTGGCGAGCACCATGCCTCTGGAGCCGATCCGGCTAGAGGATTTCGGTGAGCTGATCAGCGGGCCCGCCAAACGATCGAATCTGGAGTTGCAGCCGGGCCTGCGGGAGCGGCTGGTTGCCGAGAGTGGCGGCGGCGATGCGTTGCCGCTTTTGGCGTTCACCCTGGAGAAGCTGTGGCAGGCGTGGAAGGAACGTGGCGGCCCAACGGTGGGCCTAAGGGGCGAACGCTGGGACCTGACGGTGGCCGACTACGAGGCCCTGGGCGGCGTGGCAGGGGCGGTGAGCAGCCAGGCCAAGCTCTGCTGGAACCCGGAAACAGGCAATGCGGCCGATACGGCGGCGCTGCGGGAGGCCTTTCTGGACCACCTGGTGACGCTGAACGAGGAGGGCCAGGCAGCCAAACGCGCCGCTGAGCTGCAGGAGCTGCCGGAGCGCAGCCGCCCGATCATGCAGCGCATGGTGAACCGGCGGCTGCTGGTGTCCGACGAGGGGGTGGTGGAGATCGCCCACGAGGCCTTGCTGCGCACCTGGGAGCCGCTGGTGGGGTGGATCGAGGAGGGCAAGGAGGAGCTGCTGCAACGCCGCCGCGTGCGGCGCCTGGGTGACGACCTGAAGGCGGAGGTGCCTCAGCAACGGCGCCAGGCGCTGGAGCAACTGGCGGCCCTGGCGGCGGCCGGCGGCAGCGAGGAGCGGGCGGTGCAGATGGAGGCGGCCGAGCCCCTGGCAGCACTTCTGACCAAGGCGGACCGCCCCATGGCCGACCGGGAGGACGCGGCGCTGGTGCTGGCGTTGATCGGCGTCGAGGAGCCCCTACGGCAATGCTTGGCTGACACGACAGCGCCGGTGGCGCTGCGGCGGCGGGCGGCGGAGAGCCTGGGGCTGCTGGCCAAGCGCAGTGGCGATCGGGATCAGCGCGATCGGATCGCGAAGGAGCTGGAGGGCTGGCTGTGCAGTGAGGTGCTGGATGTGCGGATTGAGGTTGAGCCAGATCCAGCGGTGCTGGCTGAGGTGACGCACCAGATAGATGAGTACGTGGCCCGTCTAGCGGCGACCGGCGGGCTGGAGGGGTTGAGCGAGGAGGAGATCGCCCGCAGCCGCCAGGATCTGATCGACAAGGAGCTACGCCAGCGGCCAAGCGACAGTGGGGCCGCGCCTGGTTGGGCGGAGCATGACGCCCGCCTGCCCCTGCTGCAGGGTGCCTCGCGAGGCCTCCAACTGGCGGCTTCCGCCGACCTGCCTCCGCTGGGCAGCGGCGCTGGGCGTCTGGTGCCGATGCTCACGCTCACGGCCCTGGAGAAGGAGGGCGTCTTGCGCATCCGCACTGCGGTGGTGGTGGTGCCGGTGTGGCGGTTGCCGTTGCCGGAGGATGAGCAGCTGGAGCTGGTGACGGTGCCGGCGGGGGTGTACCGGATCGGTTCGCCGGAGCAGGAGGTAGGCCGAACTGTTTACAGCCAGTTCCGCTCCAATTGTGACCCTGGCGAGGTGGAGGTGGAGGCGCGGCGGACGGTGCAGTTGCAAGCGTTTGCGCTGGTGCGCCATCCGATCAGCCAGGCCCAATGGCGTGCCCTGGTGGAGTGGTTGACGGCAGACAAGCGTGGCAACTTGAAACTTGGACCGGGCACCTTCCGCGACGAAGACCTGTGGGAGCGCCACGGCCAGCCCGGCGGTCTGCCGGTCGACAGCGTCAGCTGGAACGCCAGCCAGGAGTGGCTGCGGGCGCTGAATGGCTGGTTGGCGGACCAATGGCCGAGCTGGGTTGAAGACAATCCAGCGATGGCAGCCGTGCCGCCGCGGCTGGACTTGCCCAGCGAGCGCCAGTGGGAAGCCGCCTGCCGTGCCGACACCAATACCGATACCGATACCGATAATCCGACTCCCTTCCATTTTGGCGCCACGCTGGATGCCAGCTGGGCCCGTTATGACGCCAGCTCCACCTACGGCAAGGGTCGGCGAGGGGAGCCTGGGCAGCGGCCCGTGCCGATCGGATTTTTCGGTGTGGTGAACCGCCATGGCCTTGCGGAACTGCACGGCCAACTCAGTGAGTGGTGCGGCGACCAGTGGCATCGTGACCCGGTGGCGGCCGCCCCTGCCGATGGAGTTGCGATGGAGGGCCCGGACCCCGGTCTGGCTGGAGACAAAGAACAGCGTTACAGGCTGCTGCGCGGGGGCTCGTGGGTCAACAAACCCCACACCGCCCGCGCCGCCTTCCGGAACAGCTACGACCCAGACGTCGTCATCACCGACGTTGGTCTGCGTCCGTGCTGTTCCTCGCTCCCAGGCTCCCGTATTGGTACTTGATCTCTTGGCACTTGGGCTATAGGGATAGCCCTGGCTGTTGGCTTGCTGGCTGTTGGCTGCTGCGGGTGGCACCACAGGCGCCTTGATTGTTTGCTCTGAAGCGCTCATGGCCCCGCCAACCAGGCAACCCCACCAAGCGCTGCACCCCACCCTCGGCTGCCTGCGGCTCCACAACATCAACCTGCGCGATCCCGTCCTGCCCCTGGCTGAGCGAGGCACCGGCTACGTGGGGGTGTTGCAGCAGCGGTAGGCCCCGGGGCGCCATCCGCCAACTCCACCCCGCCCACACACCAGCTCCGCTGGCAGGGGTGTCGTGCCGACAGCAAGATCACGCTGAGCACCCTCGGTGATCTGGGCATGTCCATGGCAAGGGCCAGAGAACCCTCCGCCCTCGGACGACATGAACCCCTTACTGCGGCTGCTAGCCGCCTCCGCCTCCCATGGCCTGCTCACCGGCCAGATCATCTTCTCGGCCGCCTTCGTCGGCGCCTGTGAGCTGCCCAACTTGTTGCATGCCCCGCGCCAGGTGAATGCCTGCCGGTCACGCAGCACGGCTCTATCCCTGTTCTTCCCTTCCGGCATGCAGATGGCGGCCAGCAGCAGCCAGCCGGCCCTGGCGCCCGGGCGGCGGGGGTTGTTCCGATGAGCCGCCAGGTTCCTGCTGGCGACTACGTCGCCCATTTCGATCCGCAGTTGGATCACCACCGGGCCTGGCTGCTGGCGGTGCTGGAGCGGTTGGTGGCCCATGAACCCGAAGCGCTGCTGGAGGGCGGGCCGCTCTGGCGGCTGTGGAGCACCGCGCCGGCGGAGGCCGCTGGAGGGGCGGCGGAGGCCCCCACCGGTGCCAGCAACCGCCCCTATCCCAACCCCCTGGTGGGTGTGCCCCACTTCCAGCAGCGCGATTCCGCCCAGCTGAGCCAACGGGGTCGCACCTGCTTATCGTCCAGTTGCGCCATGCTCCTGGAGGCCCTCAAGCCCGGCACGCTTCCGGGCATTAATGGCGACGACTAGTACCTGGCGGTGGTGCAGCGCTACGGCGACACCACCGATGCGAACACCCAGCTCCAGGCCCTCGCCCACTACGGCGTCACCGCCCGGCTGGTCCAGACCGCCGACTTCGAGCTGATCGAGGAGCAGATCGCCCGTGGCCTCCCGGTGTCCTGCGGCACCATCCACCGGGGCCCGGTGGATCGGCCCACCGGCTCGGGTCACTGGCTGATCGACGTGGGCCATACCCCCACCCACCTGGTGGTGAACGACCCGTGGGGGGAGCCGGACCTGCTCAGCGGGGCCACCCTCAACGCCAACGGCATGGGGCTCCGCTTCTCCCGCCAGAACTACCGCTGCGCGGGCCTACGGCTACGGGCGGCGCTGGATGGTGGAGCCCATCGGGGGTGGGGCCTACCGCTACCCCCCCGGGTAAGGGTGGGCGGTGGTGGTGGATGGGGCGGGGTGAGGGCCCGCCGGGCTCGTGGCTGAAACCGGGGTGCTGCTGAGTCGTTGGGGCTCTGATCGCTGGGGATTGCTGCTCCGAGCCCCGCGATTCATTGGGCTGTTGCCGCTGGAGGTGGTTCGGCTGAAGGCGGGGTGCCGAAGTTGAGCTAAAACTGACGAATGTCTCCGACTCCACGCCCCAGAGGCCTCATCGCTGGTCAGCAGCTTCCCTTCCAGGAGTGGAAGCTCCAGGAACGCGTCCTCAGGATGGGTGGAGGCTACGTACTTAACTTCTCCGACAAGAGTTTCGCCCACTTCTTCGCCGCTTTCGGTGTGGACATAAACGACACGAGCCGCTTCTTTGAGAGCGGACCATCCAAGGCCAACCGCTTGCGGACGTTTCTACGTATTGCGGAGCCCCCTCTCGTCGGGCAGGTTCTGCTTGCCCTTCTTGAACACGGTATCGCAACGAGATTTGAGGGTCGAGACTTACCAGTTTGCGAAATAGACGAGAAGGAGATCGGGATCTTCCGCACCATTGCCGAAAGGTTTGCTGTCATAGTACCTACCGTGGGCAGGAGTGTCCGACGCTTTCGAGTTGCGCTGTCCTTTGCAGGGGAGAAACGCTATTTTGTGGATCAGGCAGCAAGAATTCTCGCGCGCCACTTTGACGAGGAGAAAATCCTCTATGACAAATTTCATGAAGCAGAGTTCGCGCGAAGCGATCTGGGCACATATCTTCCTGATCTATATAATGCCAACTCCGACCTTGTTGTTGTGGTTGTCTGCCCAGATTACGACCAAAAGTCATGGACCGGACTTGAGTGGGTCGCAATTCACGACCTCCTGAAGCAACGCAAAGAGTCGGATGTCATGCTCTGCAGATTTGAATACGCGACAGTAAAGGGTCTCTATTCTACAGCAGGGTTCGTCGAGCTTGACGATAAAACTCCGCACCAGGCTGTCAGCCTTATCCTCCAAAGACTTGCTCTGAACGAGGGACATTCGAAGCAGCACTACCTTCAAGGTGTCGGTGCGGAGTATCGATAGGACTAGGGCTTGCTGGCATGGCTTCGCCAGAATATCTCTAGTACCTTCCGATGCTGGATGGTATTTCCCCTGCCCTTGGAAACCATGGCAGTCTTGTCGAAGACAAAAGGGTCTAGAAATCTCGCTTGCGTAATACGTGAACAAGGGATACCCAAAGGCCAGTCTGAGGAACGGAGATGGCGGTCAACGTTCACCCCTCCCTCACCCCACTTCCCCCACCCCCAACGGCACCACCCCCACACTGCAAGCCCGCTCAATCTCCTCCCACCGCCTCTCATCGACCCCCAACCGCCGGGCCACCGCCTCGCGGGCGGGCAACACCGGCACCCAGCAGCTTCCGCCCCCTGGCGTGCAGCACCCGCCAGCTGGGCGGCACCTTGATCAGCAAGCCCCGGTCCCGCAGGAAGTGGAGCACCTCGCCGTTGGCGTAGCGGGTCAGGCGGGCGTGGGCTGAATGCCAACCCGCTCAGGTATCCGCCGCACCCACAAGCTCCAGCAGGATGCGCACACACTCTGGCCGCAGATCCTCGGACAGCTTGCCGATCCTCCGACGCACAAGCGGTGTTGCCAGGGTGGTCATACGGCTCAGCCGGCAACGGGAGGATACCTTCAGACCGCTCTGCTGGAATTGCGGGTGATCTGCGTGGATATCGAGCTCATCGCTGTTGGCTGCGCCTGAAATCTTGGAGCTGATGAAGGCCAGCAAAACATCCTGATGGCGCTCGCTCTGGCAGATCACCAGTGCTGGACGGGGCTTGACGTTGAGCCCATCCGTGAACGGGAAGGCCACCAGAACGATGTCAATCAAGCCAGCATCAAGCGGCCACAACCGGTTCGCCGTCCGCGAAGCTGTAAAGATCAGGTTCCTGGGCGAGGTCATCAAAGGCTTGACCCGCCAAGGAAAGTTCCGCCAGTTCTTGGCTGCTGAGATCAGCCGTGCCTTGGCCGAGCTGCTCCAGCAGCCAGCGGCGATCCTCACCCGGCAGGCTCCGGATCACCTCCAGGAGGTTCTTGGTGAGCTGGGGGTTGGTCATGGCCTGATGCTATCGGCGCCAGGCAGCTCCTCACGCCATTGAGATTGGCCTCGCCGCTCAAGGTGCAGGCCGTCCTTCATTGGCGGAAAACGGAGGAGGTGGGATTCGAACCCACGGTGCCTTTCGGCACGCCGGTTTTCAAGACCGGAGCCATCAACCACTCGACCACCCCTCCAGGGCCACAACCAATCGACGATCAGCTGCGTGTCCATGATGCCATGGCCCTGCGGTCAGGCCGGATTGGCAAGCCAGACGAGGGCTGGTTCAGGCCTGGTTCAGGCCTGGCGCAGTTCGGGCGGCGGCACCAGCTTGTCGGGGATGCCGCGGCAGCCGCCGGGCAGGGTGCGGCGGGAGCGGGGGCCGCTCCAGGAGGCGAGGTATTGGTGGCTTTGGGCATCGAGACCCCGCACGGCGGCCAGGTTGAGGTTTTCAACCACGGCGCCGCTGCCGACCCCATTGCGCAGATCGATCGGGCCGCTGGAGGCGCAGGGGGAGGCGGTTTGGACACGGCCGAAGAAGAAGCGGGTGCCCTCCAGCCGGGCCCCTTCCAGGCTGGCGCCAGCCAGGTTGGTGCGGGCCAGGTTGGCATCGCTGAGGTCGGCCAGGTGGAAATCACAGCCGCGCAGATCGGCGCCGTTGAAATCAATGCCACGCAGGTCCGTGCCGCTCAGGTCGGCCCCCTTGAGCATGTCCTTCAGCCGGATCACCGGAATGCCACTGAGCCGGTCTTCCTCATAGTTGCCCTCGCCATCAAGAATCGCCCGACCCAGTCGGTTGTCACGGCGCAGGGGGGTCAGCAGGCGGGCATTGGAAAGGAAACGCAGGATGCGGGCCTTGCCCTCCCGATCGATGCTGCTGATCACCGCCGCCAATCGCCCTTCGGCCAACATGCGCTCCAGGGGCCAATCCTCCAGCATTCCCTCTTCATCGCTGATCAATTCCGAGATGCCGTGGATGAAGCTGTCGATCGTCTGGGCCTGGGTGATGCGGTTTTGTTGGGTGGTCAGGCGTTGATCCACCATCACCTGTCGCCAGGCAATCAACAGCGCTACAAAGGCCACCAGGATCTGGCCGAAGGCGCCCACCACCCCCTCGCCGATGGCACCAACGGCCTCCCAATTGCGCGAGCGGAACAGGTTCAAAAACGGCTCCAGCCAGCCCAGGCTCAACGGAATCGACACCGCCGCAATCACTAATGCCAGCACCGCCAGGGCCAGGGCGGTAGGCCCATCATCAAGGCGGCCGCTTAATTGACGCCACAGGGGCGGCACCAACTGCACCAGGGCCAGGGCCACCAGCACCAGGGAAGCCACCAGGATCAGCGGTGCATAACCCCCCACCAGGGCCACCAGGGTGACCAGCAGGGCCAGCAGCAGTTGCAGCGAGCTGGAGCGCTGTAGCCGCAGCCAGGCATTGCTGGCCCGAAATACCGGCACCTCGTCGTTGCGGCTGGCTTGGAAAGCAGCCGATCGCATCGACTGGACCGGCTCGCCCGGCAGGGGCTCTTCGGCGGGCAAGGCGGGAAACAGTTCGTCTTCGAATCGCGTCATCTCAAGCGGCGCCCAGCACGGCCGGCTGGAAATAGAAGCCTGCTGCCAGAATGACGTAGGCCGCCAATAGCAACACCCCTTCGAGCCAATCGGAGCGGCCATCCAGGCTGACCAAGTTGCTCACCACCACGGCGGTGATGATGGCGACAAGCTCATAGAGCTCGAAATGGAGGTCGATCGGATGACCCAACACAGGGCCGATCAGCACCAGCAGGGGCACCACCAGCAGGGCCACCAACAGGGTTGAACCGAGGGCCACCGATACCGACAGGTCCATCTTGTCCTTGCGGGCCATGGACACGGCGGTCAGATATTCGGCCACCCCTCCCAGCAGCGGCAGCAGCACCACCCCGGTGAACAGGGGGCTGAGTCCGACGCTCTCGGTCACCCCCTCAACCACCCCGACGAACATTTCCGATTCGTAGGCGACGCCGGCGGTGGCCAGGACCAGCACCAGCAACCAGGGGAATAACTTCGGCTTCTCGCCCCCGGAGTGGACCTCGTCCTCCAGATCCGCCTCCGCCACTTCATAAAGCCCCGTGTGGGTGCGCAGCGAAAACAACAGGGTCAGGCCGTAGACCAGCAGCAGCACCCAGGCCACAAACAATGAGAACGATTCACTGCCGGCAACACCGCGTTCGCCCTGGCCCATCTGGGTAAGGCTGGGGATGACGATGGCCAGCACCGCCAGGGTCATGGCGGTGCCG
>JBIIRU010000065.1:0-10417 GCA_044341355.1 Cyanobium sp.
GGGCACTTACCACCAGGATCGGGATGCTGTTTTCGCTCTGACGGATTTGACGGCAGAGATCAAGGCCATCAAGCCCCGGCAGCATCAGATCCAGGACCACCAGGGAGAAGGGGGCCCGCTCGGCAGCATCCTGCATCAGGGAGAGGGCTTCGCGGCCATTACCGCTGGCAGTCACCTCGTATCCCTCCAGGATCAGGGCTTCGCGAATCGTGTCGCGAATCGTGTCGTCATCCTCGACGACCAGCAGGGAGGCGGGCATGCCGCCATTCTGCTTTAGGGAGACGGGGGGGCTGAAGGGCACGGAGGTCAGGAACGGGGCAAGTGGCTCAACACAAGCCTGCGTTGGCCATCTATTTGCAGCCAACCTTCTTCCCGCAGAGCACCGATGACGCGGGTTACGGTGACGCGGGTGGTGCCGAGGGCACTGGCCAGTTCCTGATGGGTAAGGCGCACATTGAGTCGCAGACCTTCGGCACAGGGTTGGCCGTACTCGGAAGCCAACATTTCCAGAAAGCCCCTCAGCCTTTCTTCAACGCGCCTCAATCCCATCAGACCGAGCAGGGATTGGCTCTGGCGATAACGCTGACTGACGGCCTGCAGCATCGCCACCGCCAGGGCGGGATCAGCATGGATCTCGCGCACGGGCAAACAGAGCAGGTCGCTATCGGCAAGGGCCAAGGCGCTGTAGGCCTCAACGCCGGCAAGGGGATCACCAAAGGGCTCGTTGGCACCCGCCAAGCCAAGCACCATTTCATCGCCGTGAATGGTCAGGGCCGTGAGCTTGACCATGCCCCGCACTACCAACCAGACGTGGTCCCGCAACAGGGGAACGCCACTGCCAGCGCTTACATGGACAAGGCTACGTTTCTGATAACTCGTTTCCAGTAATTCCCTGAATCCATCACTGCTTCCGGTGGCGCGTGGCGAAGTGAAAACCATGGCCGGCATTGTTGGTGAACGAAGCCAGCGTATGGGGCGATACTGCTTGGATTGATGAAGGCGTGGTAGTGGAAAGGTTAAGGTTTGACTAAAGCATTGCCAATCATGGAAGCTAGTTTTCCTGGCTAAACCATGCCTAGCAAGATGTTTCCCGTAAACCTACATCCAAAAAAGGCGGCCTTCATGGGCCGCCTGGGAGCGAATGGATGTGGCCTATTTTGCTTAGGCCCTGTCGGTCAAGTCCTCAGGGACCGATGCGGCGCACAGCGCTCTTGGCCTTGCTGAGGATGTCGCCCCGCAGGGGGACATAACCGAGATCATCGGCTTTGGCCTGACCGGGGCCCAGGAGGTACTCCATTGATTTGCGAATCGAGGCGGCCTTGGCGCCATTGCCCTTCTCGTAAGCCAGAATCCAGGTCAGGGTGGTGATCGGGTAGCTGCCGGCCCCGGCGGGATTGGGATCTTCACCAGCCAAGCGGGAATCCAGGCGGATGTTGCTGAGGGCATCAGTACCGCCCTTGAGACCCGGCATGACGAAGGCACCAGCGCGGTTCTGGAGAGCGGCCGCCCTGAGTTTGCCCTTGACGTAAGCCTGGTTGATGTAGCCGATGGAGCCAGGGGTGTTGGTGAGGATGCCGGCGACGCCTTCATTACCCTTGCCGCCCACGCCCACAGGCCAGTTGACGCTCTTGCCCTCGCCCACCCGGCTCTTCCATGCGGGGGAGAAAGCCGAGAGGGAGTTGGTGAAGGCGAAGGTGGTGCCGGAACCATCGGAGCGGTGGGCCACCGTGATCGGACCCTTGCCACAATTCAATGCTTCCCAGGTCTTGATCTCGCCGAGAAACACCTTGACGAGCTGGTCCTGGGTGAGACGCAAGGCGGGGCAATCAGCCTTGTTGAAGGCCACGGCAATCGTGCCGCCTACGGTGGGGAACTGCACCACACCGCGAGCAACCTTGGCGACTTCGGACGCCTTGATCGGTTCATCGGTGGCACCGAAATCGACGGTGCCGGCCACGAATTGGCGCACCCCGGCCCCGGAGCCCACCGACTGATAGTTCACTTTGGGGCCACCGGCGGCTGCCAGCCCGGCAAAGGCGCTTTGGTAGAAGGGCGCTGGGAATGTCGCCCCTGCGCCATTGAGTGCACTCTGTGCCGTGGCGCTGGTGCCGGCCACAATTGCCGCGACCGTACCGAAGATCAGGGCCTTCTGGGCGAAGGTCATCGAAAAGCCTAGAAACGGGTGCATCTTCTAATTAGCAACTGCCGGGCACCGCAGTCGTTATGTCGTGGTTAAGGAAAGCGAGCGCCCAGACCGGCCAGGGTGCCCTGGCCGCTCACTTCAAAGCGGTCCAATCCTGGAACCAACCCCGGCGCTGCAGCCAGAGGCACTGCACCAGGGCAATCAAGCCCATCAACGCCAACGCCACCAGATAGCCGAAGCGCCAGTGCAATTCGGGCATTACCTCAAAGTTCATGCCATAGATGCCGGCGATCAGGGTGAGCGGGGCAAAGATGCTGGTGAGGATGGTCAGGGTCTTCATCACCTGGTTCATACGATTGCCCACACTGGCGCTGTAGGCCTGGGTAATGGCATCGCATTGACTGCGTAGCAGTTCACAGTTTTCGAACAACATTTCCACCATCTCCGCCATCTCCTGGAAGCCCAACAACGCCTCCTTTCCCAACAGATTCTGGTTCTGGCGCAGCAGCATCTTGATCTGATGGCGCAACGGCCACACCTGGCTGCGGATGGTGCGCAAATTGCTGCGAAACTTGAAAACCACATTCAATAATTTGGGTTTGGGCCTGCGCAGTACCGCCTCCTCAAGCTCATCAAGTTCATGGGCAATGCCCTCCAGCAGCGGGAAGAGACCATCCAAAATTTCGTCAATTAAAAAATGAAGAATGTCATCCAGATCCCTGTCGCTGGGGGCAGCCCGGTTGGAGAGCAACCATTGGGTGAGGCCGGGAAACGAATCTCCAGGAGCACCTTCTTCAATGGTAATCAGCAAGCCATTGATCAGCAACAGACCCACCTGCTCACTCACCAGGAAACCCGGCACGCGGGTGCTGCCCAGGCGATGCAGAACCACCATGATCACCGCATCCAGACAATCCACCTGGGGCCGCTGGGGAACTTCGATCAAAGGTGCGATCAGCGGGGGCGGGATGCCGAGTTGGCCGAGCAGGGAGGTGATTCCAGGGCGGTCGGCCAATCCCCGAATCCGCAACCAGTGGGGATGGTCCTGCTGGCAGAGGGCCAGGATCTCCTGGGGGTCTTGGGCTACGTGGCGCTGAACCCCCTCGGGCTCAAAAACAAGTAGCTCTATGGCGGTGGGGGCCAGGCCGCCATGGACGTAAAGGTGGCTGGGCCAGGACCCCGGACGCTGAACCAGCCGTTGGGAACTCAGCGCGCCTGGAGTGAGTCGCAGCACGGAGTGGGAGGGGCAAGCCAGCGATTCATCATGATGCTGCCCCCGGCGATGGCGCCCTGAAGCAGCAGGCAGGTGCTCACCGGTGGTAACCAGGTACGCAGCAGGCGAGTCATGGCCACTGAACTAGCGATTCCCATTCCAAGGGATACAAACCCTGGGGGTATGTCTTCCAGACGACACTCTTTTTGGTTCTTTCACTGCGTGCAGCGGACACGGTAAGGCGACTAAAGTTCCATGAACTACATGAGCGCCTTGAACGACGACACATCCGGGAGGTCTGCTGGTTATGGCGGTCCAACGCCAGCGTCGAGCCAGGGTGTGCGCTCACCGATGGAAGCCCACGGCAGTTATCGAGGGGCTGATTGGAGCCCCGATCGGTTGATGTTTCATCAGAATCTGGAAACTTTCGCTGAGCGGGTGGGTCTGATCGTCGGACTTCAGGCGAACGGCAAACTCAGCCAGGACCAGGCCTACGACCAGATCAAGCAGGTTTGGAAACAGCTCAAACTGAGTCGGGACGAGCTGCTCAAGCGGGATTGACGCCCCCCGTTCTCCTCTGCCACCATGCTGCTGGAGGGCCAAAAGTTCAGCACCTAAGGCGTGCCGACTCCCCCTCGAAACAGATGCTTGTGGCTGGCGGAATACAGCTTGGATCGCGCCGCTGGCGGCGGCCTCAGGGCAGGGCTCACCACGTAGAGCGTCGTGCGGATCAGTTGCTGCTCGCGGCTGGTGGCGGCCATTTGGTGTAGAGGAACAATGGTTAACCACTGATCGGGCCAGCTGACGCGATAACCGATGGCCACAGGAGTTTGCGGGTCATAGTGAAGCAGCAGTTCAGCTTCGACGGCCTCCACATGTCTTGCACTCAGGTAGAGGCACAGGGAGGCGCCCAGGGCCGCCAGATGGGAGAGAGACTCCCGTTCGGGCACGCCCGTGCGGCCCCCGGCCCGGCTCAGCACGATCGTTTGCACCAGACCAGGAATGGTGAGTTCAGAGCCCAAGCACGCTGCCGTGGCCTGGTAGGCACTGAGCCCCGGCACCACCTCCACCTCCAATTGACAGTCGGCAAGCCGGCAGACCTGTTCGGCCAAGGCGCCATAAAGGCAGGGATCGCCGTCATGCAGACGGACCACCCTCAGGCCCGCCCGGGCCCGCTGCACCACCAGCTCCAGCACTTCCTCCAAGGTGAGGGTGCTGGTGCGGATCCGCTCGCAAGACGGCGAAGCCAGGGCGGCGATGGCCGGGTTGACCAGCGAATCAGTCCAAACCAACACCTCCGCCTGCTCAATCGCCCTCAGGGCCCTCAAGGTCAGCAGGTCCGTTGCGCCAGGACCGGCGCCGACAATCTGTACCAGGGGCGCCTTCATGGGATCACGCCGGTGGGATCCGGTAAGGGCTGATGCTTGCCATAGAGCCGCCAGAGCCCCAGGCCCCCCAAGGCAATCAAAATCAAGCTAACCAACTGGGCCATGCGTAGACCACCGGTACAAAACGGTGGCTCAGCCCCAAGGCATAGGGGGTCCATCCGCAACCCCTCAATCCAGACCCGGCCCGAGCTATAGGCCATTAGATAAATGCAGCTCAGAGCTCCCACCGGCAAGGAAAGCCTTCCCCTGACTCCCTGGAAAAAAAGGAAGAGCAACAGGGCACAAACACCAAGATTCCAGAGAGATTCATAGAGAAACGTTGGATGAAATGTACTATAGGTAATGAAACCATCCGGGCGATTTTCCAAGGGAATCATCAACTTCCAAGGCAGGTTGGTGGGCAAGCCGAAGGCTTCTGAGTTAAAGAAATTCCCCCATCGACCAATGGCCTGTCCCAGGGCCAACGCCGGCACCAGCACATCCAGGAGCGGCCAAAGCGGTTGGCGACGCCAGCGGCAAAACAGGATTGTGCCGATCAACCCGCCCAACAAAGCGCCGTGGATGGCGATACCCCCGTGCCATACAGCCAGAGCTTCCTGCCAGTTTTGGCGGTAGTGGCGCCACTCCAGCAACACGTAATAAAGCCTGGCCCCCAGCACTGACGAAACCACCATCACCGGCAACAAGTCACTGATCAAGGGGGCCGCAATCTGGCGTTCGCGACCCAAACGGGTGGCCAGGGCCAAACCGATCAGAACGGCTGCCGCAATCAGCAGCCCATACCAGCGCAAAGAAATCGGGCCCAGCTGAAAAACAATGGGCCCGGGGGAGGAGAAAGCAGCCAGGGGAAGCAAGGACAGACTCAGAGCACGCCCCCTGTGGCCGCCTGGACCTTCTCGACCTGCTTCTTCTTGAGCACCAGGAGGATTTGGGTCAGGGCCGTGCCGGCCAGGAAAGCAAGGAGGCCATAGATGCGAGCGGGGTTCTGAAGCACAACCTCAGCATCCACCTGGCCGAAACCACCCACATTGGGGTCGTTGGTGAGGGGCGTGCCAATCTCAAGACTGTCGCCCACCTTGACCAACAGCTTGGGACCGGCGGGAATCGTTTCTTTGACAGTTTTACCGTCGGCGGTAGTTATCACCACATCGAGAGCACCCTTTTCGGCCTCATCAATCGATGCAATGCTGCCGGCCACGCTGGCGTTGAAAACGCCATTGTTGGTTTTTTCTCCGGTAGGGTTCACCTGGCCGCGGCCCCGGTTGCCACCCACATGAATTTGATATTTACCGAAGTGAATGTTGCCATCTGTGGCGGGATCAGGTGACAGCACCGGGAAGACGATTTTCTGGTGCTGGTCGCCAGGGATGGGACCCACCAGCAAGATGTTGGGCTGGGTGTCGCTGTACTGGGTGTAGAAGATGCCCTTGGTTTCTTCCTTGAGTTCGTCGCTCAGTCGTTCGGGGGGCGCCAGACGGAAACCGTCGGGCAGCACCACAACCGCACCCACATTCAGGCCAGTGGCTGTGCCATCGCCAGCGACCTGCTGCACCGAGGTGTCGTAGGGGACCTCCACTTCAGCCTTGAAGACCGTGTCCGGGAACACGGCCTGGGGCACTTCCACCCTGGTTACCTTCTTGGCCAGGTGACAATTAGCGCAAACAATCTTGCCGGTGGCCTCCCGCGGGTTGGCGTAGTTCTGTTGGGCCCAGAACGGATAGGCCCAACTCGGGCTAGCACCGCAAAGCAACAAGCCGAGACAGAGGCCGAAGCCCAGGAAACGATTGGCAAGACCCGCCCCCCGGAAGAGGGGGGTTAGCAGGCTGGATGGGGAAGGAAGGCGACGCATGGAGGGACGGATCGGGGGCGGGAAAACGGGGGAGGGCGGGCAGGACCCGGATCAGGACCACCAGGGCTTGTCGCCAGTTCGGAAATCGGTTTCTGTCCATTGACTAACAAACACGTTGTCGTTCTCGACCGTCACGTGGGCCAGGGCCAGGGAGAGGGGTGCCGGACCGCGCACTACCTTGCCCGTGGCGTCGTATTGGCTGCCGTGGCAGGGACACATGAACTTGCCAGCCCCGTTGTTCCAAGGCACAACACAACCCAGGTGGGTGCAAATGGCATTGATGCCGTAGTTGCCGATCGCCTCGGGGCCCTCCACCACCAGGTAGGTGGGGTCCCCCTTGAGACCCTGCACGAGGCTGCGGTCGCCTTCTTTATGGGAGCCCAGCCAGCCGCTCAGGGTGACTGGGTTGCCGGCCGCGTCCTTGGCGGTGGTGCCACCGCCGCTGCCGGCGGCCTTGGGGGGGATGAAGTAATTGACGACCGGATACAGCGCCCCCAGGGCTACCCCGGCGACGGAACCGAAGGTGAGCAGATTCATGAACTGCCGACGACCCATGTCGGGGACATCACCAGAAGAGGACGGCGCTGGGATCTGGGTCATTGGCGTCGCTTTAAAGAAGCGCTGCAACGTGGCGCCATTATGAACCTTGCCCCTATCGTCCTGCTGCGCAGCCCCCCGCCGTCCCCTGGCCCTGAAACAAGCCTTAGTGCTTGGCTTGGCAGCAGGCAGGCAGGCTGGAGTGATCCACGCGCCCCCCGCCGGTGACCTTGGCTGATTCCTCTGGTGCCGCCGCCGACGCCGGTGCTCCCCTCAGCGGTGCCGAAGTGAGGGCTCTGCTGGTGGAGCGCTGGCAGGCCAGCCACGACCTGCGCCTCGTGCAGATCCGCGGGCGCCTTTACCTCCAGGTGATGTGGAACCACTTGGAGCAACAATCCTTTCCCCTCAGCGTTGAGGACTACTCCGACCAAATTGAGCGCGTCGCCGCCGCCATCAACGACCTGGGACTGGCGGCAACGGTGCGGCAGTGGCTGGGCAGCACCCGCGACCGGCCCCGCCTGGGCAAGGCCCTTTCCTTGCCCCTCGAACCCGTGTCCGGTCGCGCCAGCGAATTCCTGCTCTAGCCAAGGCCGCAATCCGGAGGTCGGGGGCCCGCAGAACGACCCTGGCCCACCGATAGTGGGGGCAGGTTGTTTCTGGCACGCTCTGCGGCATGGGTTTTCTTCGCTCCGCCCTTTTGCCCCTGGCCATAGTGCTGCTATTTGGCATCGCCCTTTTTGCCGTTAGCGCGCGCATCTGGCTGCCCGGGGATATGGCCGCCCCGGCTCCCCTCGGCTAAAGGCATCGATGGCCCTGGGCCTGAACCGGGGCCGACCGGCTTTTAGCATCCCCCAACGAGGATCGCTTAATGCCGGTCGACGCCCAGCCCTTCCCTGATCCGTTCCCGGACAGTCCCACTGAGCTCGCCCTCGACCCCGAGGTGCTCGCCCGTGAACTGGCCCAAGAGCTGCTTGGCGATCCTCTCGACGAGATCGATCCCGAGGAACCCGATTCCCATGCTGTCGCTGCAGAATGCGACCTGGGGCTGACCCTGCTGCGAGGAGATCAGGAGCAGCTCATGCAAGGTCTGCGGATTTTTTGCGAGCACCGGGATCCCCGGGCGGTGCCCCTGCTGCTTCCCCTGCTTTCCGGCTCCTGTCCGATGCTGCGGATGAGCGCCGTCTACGCCCTCGGCCGCAATCCCACCCCGCTGGCCGTAGAGCCCCTGTTGGGCCTACTCAGCGCCGACGACAACGGTTACGTGCGCAAGGCGGTGGCCTGGAGTCTCAGCAATTACCCCGAGGCGCCGGTACTCAACCCCCTGATCCGCGCCCTGCAGATGGACATCGCTGCCGTCCGCCTCTGGGCCGCCAGCTCCCTGGCCGACGCCGGCGGCACCAATGCCGCCAAAGCCGATCCGGCGGCCGCCCAGCTGCTGCAAACCTTGCGAATTGACAGTGAAGGAGCCGTTCGCAGCAACAGTGCCTGGTCCCTGGGCCGCCTCTATCCCGACCTGGTGGAACCACGCCAGCAGCAGGTTGTGGAGTCCTTGCTGGCCACCTTGCTCCAGGACGGTGATCCGGGGGTGCGCGATGAGGCACGCCTGGCCCTCGAACAACTTGAGCAACCTGAGGTGCTGGATCAGCTGCAGACCCTGGTTGAAGAAGGGCTGATCACCTGATGTTCACGGGGGCCCGCCGGGATTGGACAACCCGGTTAGCATTGACCAACTTGACTCCCCTGCGGGATGGCCCAGCGCACCATCCGCTTTCGCATCCGACCTGACGGCCGCGTCGACGAAGTCGTGGAGGGCGTCGCCGGTGACGGCTGCCAGACCCTCACGTCCCGTCTTGAGGCCCGTCTTGGCACCGTCCAGCAACGGCGAGCTACGGCTGAGGCGTTCTTGCCTGCCGTCCAAACGCAGGCCCTGAATCAGCAGAGTCAGCCGATCCAGGGGTTGGCGCTTGACCCCCTCACCTGAATCCCCCTCCGTCTCAATTCGATGTCCCACTTCAGCACTGTCAAGACCGAATTGCGTGATCGTCAGGCCCTCGTTGAGGCCCTGCATGATCTCGGTTTTCCTCCCCTGGAGGGGGCCCAGCCGGTGCGCGGCTATCGGGGCCAGACCGTTACCGCTGACTTGGCGATCCCCCAAGCCGAGGGCGGCGACATCGGTTTCCGTTTCAATGCTGAGGCCGGCTGCTACGAACTGGTGGCCGATCTCGATCTCTGGCGACAGCCCGTGCCGATTGAACGCTTCCTGGCGCGCCTGACCCAGCGTTATGCGCTGCACACGATTCTGGCCGCCAGCTCCGCAGAAGGATTTCAGGTCAGCCAACAGACGAATCACCAAGACGGCAGCATTGAAGTAGTGGTGACCCGCTGGGACGGCTGAGGCCTTGGTGCCAGCTCCACCAATGAGCGATCCGTCCCTCGCCTTCAGCACACCGCTGAGCCCCCCGGCAATTGCCACTGGAATGGAGCCCCTGCTGGGGGGCGCCTTGCGTCAGAAAGCAGTATGGGTGGACGAAGCCGTCTGTATCGGCTGCCGCTACTGTGCCCATGTGGCAGGCCACACTTTTGTGGTCGAATCCAATTGGGGGCGGTCCAGGGCGATTCGCCAGGATGGCGACAGCACCGAACGCATCCAAGAAGCGATTGACACCTGCCCAGTCGATTGCATCCACTGGGTGGCCTATGAAGAGCTGCCGGCCCTCGAACGCCGCCTGGACGAGCAAGAAATTTTGCCCCTGGGGGTGCCGACACCGGCCCGACCCCGGCGCACCCTGCCGCGGCCAGCTACTTCAAGACCATGAAGGTGCCGACTCGTCGGTTCGGACGCACCAACCTGGCCATGCCCTTGCTTTCCCTAGGAGGCATGCGCTTTCAGCAAAGTTGGTCCGATGTGGGCGCCGCCGAGGTCGATCCCAAAAGCCAAGCCAATCTGAGGGCCATATTGGAGGCGGCCACGGCCGCCGGTCTGCACCACATCGAAACCGCCCGGGGCTACGGCAGCTCCGAACGTCAGCTGGGTGAATTGCTCCCCCAGGTGCTTGATCCCCAAAGGATCCTGCAAACCAAGATTGCTCCCCAGGCCGAAGCCGCAGCCTTCGAGGCCGAGCTGCGGATCAGTTTTGAACGGCTGGCCGTCTCCCGGGTTGACCTGCTCAGCCTGCATGGCATCAACACCGCCGAGCTGCTGGAGCAAACCCTGCGGCCCGGAGGCTGTCTGGAGGTGGCCCGTCGCTGGCAGGCCGCAGGCCGAGTCGGCCACGTGGGTTTCTCGA
>JBIIRU010000341.1:0-2995 GCA_044341355.1 Cyanobium sp.
GGTTGTTGCTCTTCTTGAGGGCGTCGTGGGCCATCACCAGCGCACCGCCATGGTGGGCGAGCATCCCTTCGAGAAACCAGGTGACGCGGTTCTCCCGTGTGGGCGTGGAGCCCATCATCTGCATGGCCTGGATGTGAGCGGCGCTCATGCGCTCCAGGCTTTCCATGCTGTTGGGATCGCCACCGCTCTTCAAGGCCACGGGATAGACGGGCGCCTCGGGATACCAGGCTTTGCGCCATTGCCCCATCGCCTTGATCTCCTGGGCCTGATCGCGCCAGATCTGCTTGGCCAGCGCACCCACTCCTGGCTGGCCGATGTCGAACACGAACTCACTCATCCGCAGGGCACCGGTGTGGTGCTGAACCATCGCGTCGAGCCAGCGCAGGTCGTAGGTCCGCCCGGCTGGACCGACCTCGTGGTTGTGGTCGCTGTGATCGACGGGTGCGGCGGCCGGCGATGCCGCAGGGGCTGGAACCCCCATCTGGTGGTGCTGATGGTGGCCGTGGTGGGGATCTTGCTGGGCCAGTGCCGGGCCCGTGGCCGCCAGCAGGCCGAGCAGCGCCAGAACGGCGGAAGCAGGGCGCATCGAGGGAACGCAGCCAACGGATTAGCCCTACCATGCACTCTCCTGTTGCTGGAGAGTCAAGTGGTATTTGCCCCGCCTGTGAAGCTGCCTCTCAAGATCGGCGAGACCTGGCATCCACTGAGGCTGGCGGCGATGCTGGTCTGAATCAACGGGCCTTCATGCTCTGGAGCACCACGACCGCCACCCGGCGCGGCCAACTGGCGGGTTTGATAGCCGCCCTGCTGTTCGGCTGCAGCGCGCCGCTGGTCAGCACCCTCACCGGCTCGGGCTCGGCTCTGAGCATCGCCGGCCTGCTTTACGCCGGAGCGACCCTGGCGCTGCTGGCGGTGCGGCTGGTCCGCGGGACCCGGGCGGAAACCCCGATCCGCCGTGAGGACTGGCCGGCGTTGGGTGCCCTCACCCTGCTCGGCGGCGTGGTGGCTCCGGTTGCGCTCGTGCTGGGTTTGGCCCGCTTGCCGGCTGCCACCAGTTCGCTGCTGCTCAACCTCGAGGCGGTGTTCACCCTGGCGATTGCCGTGCTGCTGGGCCGTGAGCATCTGGGCCGACGGGGCCTGGTCGCGGCTCTGCTCACAATCGTTGGTGCTGTGGTGCTTTCGCAGGGATCACTCAGCGGCGCCAATGCCCTTGGCGGCGCCCTGATCGCCCTGGCCACCCTCGCCTGGGGCATCGACAACAACCTCAGCCAACGCCTGAGCCTGCGCGATCCGATCCAGATCGCCACCGCCAAAGCGGCCGGGGCGTCACTGCCGATGCTGGCTCTGGCCCAGGTGCTGGGGCATCCCTTCCCACCCGTGACGGCGACTCTGGCGCTGCTCGGCATCGGAGCCCTGGGCTACGGCATCTCGATCTGGCTGGATCTGCTGGCCCTACGCGATCTGGGAGCCGCCCGTGAGGCCGTGCTGTTCTCCACCGCGCCGTTCGTGGGGGCGCTGTTTTCGGTCGTCGTTCTGCGCGACTCCCTCTCAACGCCGCTGCTGCTGGCGGCGGGGCTGATGGGCACTGGAGTGGTGCTGTTGCTGCGCGAGCAGCACAGCCACAGGCATCGCCACGAACTGCTGCACCATGCCCATCGCCACCGCCACGATCCGCGCCATGGCGATCCCCATCACGAGCACGACCACGCCCCCGACGACCTGCAGGGCCTGCCCAGCGACCGCCCCTTCTGGCATGCCCACGAGCACCGCCACCGGGACCTGGAGCATGCCCACCCGCATGTGAGCGACGCCCATCACCGCCATCGCCACTGAACAGGCGTCTCCGCTTGGGTGCGAGGCCTCCAGCTTATGCCGTTCTGCCGCCGCTACGGGATACTCGGCTGGACACTTTGCTGCCCATGGAACCACTAGCCGCCGCCCCCGACCCCTCGGCAGCACCGCTCACAGCAGCACCGCTCACAATCGCCTTCTTCGGGCTGGGGGCAGTGGGCTCCTCGATGCTGATCTGCCTTTCGGAGCTGGCCGATCGCGATGACGTGCCGTTGCGCTTTGTCGTGGTGGTGCTCAATGACGAGCTAGCCCGCGATGCCCTGTTCCACGCCGAACAGCTGTTCGAGCGGATCGACTTCATCGCCCTGCCCGACTTCGCCCCTCTATTCGACGGCAGCGCCCCGGAATTGCAGCGGCTGGCCGGCGCCCAGTTGCTGGTGAATGCCGCCATGCCCGGCTTCAACACGCCACTGCTTGAGCTGGGCCTCAAGCTCAACGCCCATGTGGTGGATCTGGCCTCGGACATGTACGACGCCGAGACCGAGCGCAGCCTCACCTTCTCCCAGTACGCCTTTGGTGAGGCTTACCGCGAGCGGGGCCGCACCGCCCTGATCAACCTCGGCGTATCCCCCGGTGTGACGAACTTCTTGATCGGCCTGCGCCTGCATCAGCTGCGTGGTTCCCGCCGCCGCGACCTGAAGATCGAAAGCGTGGATCTATATCTCTTGGAAGACATCGACGCCGATGAGATCGTGTTTTCCTGGTCGCCGCTGGTGGCTCTCCAGGAGCTGGCGGAGCGGCCCCGGCTGCTTCGCGATGGGCGCATCCAGGTGCTCGATCCCTTCAGCGCCGCCCGTGAGCACCATTTTCCTGGCGAGGTCGAGCCCACCCGTCAGTACCCTCTCTACCAGGAAGAACTGCTGTCGCTGCATCGCTCCTTCCCCGAGATCGAATCGATCGGCGTTTACACCGGTGGCTCCGAGGTGGAGCTGGTGAAGGCCCTGTTCAAACTCAACCTGCTCTCCAAGCGCACCCTGCCGCAGCAGCAGAGCGAGCTGACGGTGGAGGCGATGGTGCGGGCAATCCTGCCGGGCATGAATAAACCGCGCCGCATCGAAGAATATCTGCGCGATGGCGTCATCCGCCGCGCCCACTTCGCCGCCGCCGCTGAGATCCGCTACACAGAAAACGTGCGCAACGACCG
>JBIIRU010000066.1:0-10344 GCA_044341355.1 Cyanobium sp.
CACCCTCACCTGCTGGCTGGCCCTGCTGGGGCTCGGACTCCAGCCGGAGGTGCCCCGCTGGAGTGACAACCCCCTGGATTGGACCTTCTGGCGCTCCCATTTCTGGGGCGGTTGGCTGCTCTGCGGACTGTTGCTCTTTGCCATGGCGGCTGCGCCGGAAATCCGCAGCAGACCGCTCCTGCGCCGCCTGCACCTGGCAGCCAATGTTCTTGTCGCCCTGTTGATGGCCGTGCAAGCAATCACCGGTTGCCGGGATCTGCTGCAACTCAACCCCTGATGCGGCGTCCCCCCTTCAAAATGGCGCAACTATCCCCCTGCGCCAGCCCTTTTTGAGCCTGGTTTCGATCCCCACCGCCTGGCAGGCCTGCAGCACCAGCCCCGCCGGTTTGCCCCTGCTGACCCTGCCCCAGACCCACGTCTGCAACGATCCGGTTCAGTTCGCCGAGAGGCTCCAAGCCCTGCTGCCGGTGCGCAGCTGCGATGCCCTCAACCGGGATCAGCCCTTCCAGGTGATGAGCGGGGGGATGCGATTCGGCGCCGTCACCGTGATCAGCAACTGGGGCAATGGCATTTTGGGCCGGGTTGAGGGCATGGACGATGCCCAGCTGATCGTCCCGTACCAGGGAGTCGGACACTTTGATCTCGGGGGCTGGCGACTGGAAAATCGGTCCGGTGCCACGGTGTTGTATCTGCCAGGCGGGGATTGGCGGGTCAGCAGCGATGTGCTGGCAGGTGTGGTGCTGCGCTTGCCCCGCAACGCCATTGCCAACGTGCGGCAGGTGATGGCGGGCCCGGCGGCCCCCGGGGAGCTGTCTGTCCTCCTGGAGTCCCCCAAGCTTGTGCTACACCACCAATCGCAACAAGCGGCCCTGTTCCCCAGCCTTTACCGCGCCTTGGCCCTCCTCAACTCGACCGTCGTGGCCAGCGGCAGTCTGCCCGCGAGCCTGCGGCTCGATGACCTGCTGCTGCGGCTCGTAGGGCTGTTGCTTGGGCCCCTGCCCAACGAACCACCACCGCGCCCCTGCGCTGAGGGCGGACCCTTCGATGTCCTGATCGACTGGATCGAGGCCAACTGCCATCGCCCCCTCAGCCTCAGCGACCTGGAAAGCCAATCCCATTACTCCCGCCGCAGCCTCCAATACGCCTTCCGCCAACGCTTTGGCTGTGGGCCGATGCAATACATCCGCCGCCAACGGCTGGCGCTGGCAAAGCAACGTTTGCTCAACCCCCGACCCGGAACCACCGTGACCTCGGTGGCCCAAGAATGCGGATACCTCAGCGTCGCCAACTTCCGCCGCGATTATCAACAGCGCTTCGGGGAGCCCCCTTCTGGCGCACTGCGGCGCCTGCGGCCTTGAATCCCCTCCCCAGCGCTCTTTGCCTCCCCTCAGCCCGGATCCGCCCCCAACTGCTGGACGGGAGTCTGCAACTGCCAAAGGGCCAGACCACCGCCGCGGCCCCGGGCCGCCAACCAACCAGGCCCCTTGCCGATCAGGGCAAAAAACGGTTGGCGCTGGGCCGCCGCTGGCGCCAAGGACCGTTGCAGCAACACCTGGCTGCCAAAGCGCAGCTGCAACTGATCAAAGCCAAACCAAAGCAACGGCCGGGGACCTGCTAATCGGGCACGCCCCTCAAAGCGCAATTCCAGGGGCCCCAGTTTCACCGCATTGACCAGCCCCAGCTCCCCCTCCCCCTCCCCCTCCCCCAGCTCGCCCTCCCCCAGGCCCTCGTCCGCCAGCGCCCCTGGCCTGGGGATGTCCAGGTCGGCGACCGGGACCCCGCTGGCGTTGATTTCCAGACGGGCCCCCAGGCCCCGCAACAGCGCACTGCTGGGGCCCGAGGGCTCGCCGCCCTGGCGGGGCCAGACCCGCTGCAACCGCCAGATGCCGATCAGATCGGCCGCCACCAAACCCGTTCCCTGGCGCCGGCTGCCCCGTTCCAGCTTCAGCAGTTCGGCACTATCGGGCAGGGGAGCCATGAGCAGCAACGGAACAGCAACGGAACAAGCATTTCAGCAAACTTGCCCCAGGCTCCTGGGGCAGCATGGCCCCAAAGCCCATGGCGCCCGATGTCGATCACCGAGATGGCCGAGCCCTTGCTGCTGGACCTGGCCCGTACGACCCGCCTGCTGTTGGAAGGCCTGTCGGTGATCACCGTGCTGATGGGGCTTCTGGTTACCCTCGGCCAACTGCGGCCCAGCCTGATGCGGGGCCCCTCCCTGCGGCCCTCCACCCGGGCCAGGTTGACCTTTGCCAGCTGGCTGGCGATGGCCCTGGAATTCCAGCTCGGCGCCGACATCGTCAGCACCACCACCAGCCCCTCGGAGCGCAATCTGCTGCAACTGGCGTTGGTGGCCGTGATCCGCACGTTCTTGAATGTGTTCCTAGCCAAGGAGATTGAAAGCGAACAGCGCCTTGAAGCGGAGAGGGCTGCACCGGGCCGGCTACCACCCTGGTGGCCCCAGCCCGGACCCGACGATCGCTAATCGCCAACTGCCAGGTTTCTTTCCTGCCCTCGCTCGCTGCCAGGTGCCTGCCCGGGCCGCCGGCCCTCCTGTCGGCACCAGACCCGCGCCGGGCCCTTGGCGCGGTTGCCAACCCCTTGCCCCTGGATGTTTCCAGGATTTCACCCTTGGCTCAGCTGATCTTCAAGCTCCCGGTCTTTGCCCTGATGTTTGCCCTGGGCCTGGGCTTGAAAGGAGATGCTTTAGCCATTTTCCGCACTCGCCCTGGCCTGATTGCCAGGCTGCTGTTTGGTTCCTGCATCCTTGTGCCCTTACTCGCCCTGCTGGTGTTGAAGGGACCCCTCGGTGCCGCGATGGCGCCCCCCGCCCGGCTGGCGATCGCTCTGATTGCGGTCTGTCCCAGCGCACCCCTCACATTGCGCAAGGCGAAAGAACATGGGGGCAATTGGAATCTGGCCGCTCTCATCCAGGTGCTGGCGGCCATCACGGCGATCGTATCGATCCCGCTGCTGGCCGATCTTTATAGCAGCAGCTTTGGAGTCCAGGATTGGGATATCAAACCCCAGCAGATCGCCAAACAGATCATCTCGGTTCAATTGTTACCCCTGGGGTTGGCCTTACTAGTGCGTCGCTGGCGCCCTGATCTGGCAAACCGATTCGAAGATACTATCGAAAAGCTGGCGGGCCTGTTGCTAATGTTGTTAATCGTGGTAGTGCTGATCAAGACCTTCCCCCTGCTGGCGGGTTATGTCCCTGCCAACGGACCTGCCCTGCTGGCAATGGCGTTAGTGGTGCTGGGTTCCCTGGTCGTGGGTTATGGGCTGGGGGGGGCAGGCAGGTCCCATCGGGTCACAGGGTCGTTGTTAACCTCAATGCGCAATCCTGGGCTGGCCCTATTGTTCACGTCCCTTTATGTCCAAACCCCAGAACCGGTAAAGGTGGGGATTCTTTGTTACCTCTTAATTAATATGCTTCTATCCATCCCCTTCCTGCGCTGGCTGAGGAGCGAGCCGGCGATCGATTCGTACCCAGCGGCTGCGCAGGTCTGAGACTTCAGCTGGCGTTGCCGAAGGCAACCTGACAGGCGGAATTGAGCAGTTCCGCCTCCTGGGCACTGGCGGGCTGGGCACCGTTGAGAGAGCCATTGCTGCAGTCCGCCGTCATTTGGTAACTGACGTTGTTGGCCGTCACAACAAAGCTGACTCCCGTGGTGCCATAGGGCTGCACCGTGCCGAATTGCAGCTGGTAGCCACTATTGGGCACCAGGATATAGGTGGTGCTGTTGGCCACCGCATTATCGACGGCAGCATTGATAATCGCCGCCGTCGCCAGGGTGCTGACCCCCCAGGCCGCCGCCGAGGCCCCCCACCAACCCCAGCTGGGAGTAGCCCAGCCCCCATACCAACCGTAATTCCAGGGCCGGGCATAACCCCAGCCAGGACGGGCCCACCCCGGGTTGAGATTCACATTATTGATGTTGACGGTGCGGTCCCAGTTGCGATTCACCTGGCCGTTGAAGTTTCTATCGCCCGCGTTATAACGGCGATCTCCCGTATTGAAGTTTCGGTCGCCGCCGTTGATGGTGCGATTGCCGCCGTTAATGGTGCGATCCCCCAAGGTGGGTGATCCGGCAGGTCGGTTTGAGCCCAAGCCGCCTTCCGGCCGTTGGTAGCCTCCGCTGGGCCGACTGATCGGCTGGCGATCGAGGGAGGGGCCGCCGCCCGCGCGCGTCCCGCGGCTGTTATCGGCCCAGCCCCCCTGGGGCCGACTGGCGCCCCGATTGAGCCCATTTGCCGAACCGGCACCACTGAAGCCGCTGTGGCCGCCGCCGCCCGAGAAGCCACCAGAACGGCCGCCACCAGCACGGCCACCACCACGGGCACCACCACCACCGCCACCACGCCCCCCGCCGCCACGGGCGATCCAGTGTGGGCTCGCCACGGCAGCAACGTCTTGAGCGAGAGCCAGGGCCGCCCGCGAGGGCAGCGCAGGCATGGCCAGCATACCGGCCATGACGAGACAAAGTCTGGCGAACTGCTTCATGGCTTCACCAAGGCACAGGCGTCGTCGTAGCAGGAGGCATCAATGCGTCCTGCCGCATCAAAGTGAACCTTGATCAGGTCCCGGCCCCGGAAACGCCCCTTGAGATCGTCCTGGCGGATGCTGTTGAGGTAATTGGGATTGATCACGCAGAGCTCGCGATCGTTGAAGCACACCGTGTTGGTGGAGAAGCGCGCCGAGGCGTTGCGCAGCGTTTCCCATTTCTTGGCCGGCTCATTCCACAGAGTCATGGTCACCGGGTCGTCGGTGATGCGCACGATCTGGGTGTCCTTGCCAATGCTGTGGCGATAGAGGGTGCTGGTGCCTTCATCCACCGCTTCGACACTGCAATTGACGGGCGGCGCCCCTGCCACAGCACAGGTAGTGGCCAACCTGTAGAGCAGCGATGGACCCGGGGTCGGGGCAGCGGCCAGCAGGGGCAAAGGCGTCAGACTGCCCAATAGCACAACGCTACCGAGCCAGGAACAAGCTGCCCCCGCCCGACAACCGCTGCGGCGATAGCTCTGAAAAGACGGCATGAAAAGAAATCTCAGGGACAAAGTCCGGATGGTTGGCAGGAATCCCGACAGAGGGCCGCCATCGGCAGGACTTTTTAAGAATCTGCCCGGCCCTTGCCCCCCCTGGCCAGGGCTGGGGCAAGTGATACAAATTGCGATACTGGCACCCGCAATCTGATCACATTCCCGCAATTTGATCAGATTCGCGCAATTTGACCACGTTCGCGCAATTTGCTCCTGGCAGCGCTGGCGCCCTCCGGACTAGCTCCCGCAAGGGCGCTGCTACGGCCAGGTCCAGGAGAATGGCGCCCAGGGAAACCCGCCAGTCAAAGGCCATGACTACAGCCCATTCCTCCAGCGGCGATCCCGCCAACCCCCGCTGCATCGACTATGCGCTGCGGCTGCGCAGCCTCTGGATAGCCTATCTGCTGGCGATGTTATTTCATGTTCAGCTTGGCTTGATGCCGCTTTTCCATGGCCTCTCCGTAGTCATCGGCAATACCGTCAATCCATCACGATTGACATTGGTGTATTGGTCCATGATGGTCTATTTTTTGCTGCCCCTGGCGGCCCTCCTGCTGATCAGCTGGGCGGCCAGTGATGGCCGCGGTGATGGTCCCTGGCGCCCCTGGCGCCGCTGGCATTTCTGGCTGAGTGTCCTTTATAGCGTCACTAACTTAATCCATTTGATCGCGGATATCGTCATCCCCGATTCCCGTGGTGATCAGGTGTTCTTGATGGCGCTTTTGTTCCTGATTGGGCTCTTGATCAATCGCCAGGCCTGGCTCTGGTGGCATCCCAGGTTGGCTGCGATGCAAATCTGAAAGGGGTGGCCGTGCAAAGGTGATGGTTGGCCCGCCTCGCTGGGGCCGATGCATTGCCTGTCATGTCCATGCCCCTGGTTGTCTCTGGATCGGTCCCTGGCCAACAGCAGGCCCCTACCGAACGGGAGTCCAAGGGCTTTGGCGGCTCCAAGGGCAGGCGAGCCGATGGGTTCCAAGGCGCTGGCGGCGGCGGAGCTAAGGCCAAGGAGACCGGCAACAAGGGCGGTGCTGGCCGCAAGCGTCGGGGTAGTGGCTTAAGTGCCGCCGACCGTTCCCCCCTGGGCCGCAGTCCCGATGTGGAGGCGATGCAAGCCCGCCATCGGCTCGGACTAGCCCTCGCCGGCCGTCTGCGGGAAGCCGATGTGACCCGCGCCTGGAAACTGGCGGCGGCCGAGCACCACCCCGATCGGGGTGGTGCCCATGACACCATGCAAGCGATCAACGCCGCCCGGGTCCTGCTGCTGGGTCTCGATAGCGACTAATTCCAAGGCACCACCAGAACCCAGGTTCAGCGTCGACATAGCCCTTTGTCCACAAGGGCACTGACTGTGATGGTCACAACTCGGCCACTGCCCTTTCCTCCGGCGCATCGCCACAGATCATGGCCTCGGCGAGGCAACAATCGACCAGCGTCGGTCCAGCGCCATCCAAGTGCCAGATCTTGACCTCGGCGTCGGCCGGACAGGCGAAAGTCAGCAATTCGAAGGGAAACACCACCCGCTCCAGAAAAAAATCCCCAGAGCCGCAGCAGCGCAATATCAGCAACTGGTTGCCGATATTGCGATAACAACAGAGCAGGGAAGTCATGGGGCATGGAATCCGTTCTCCTATCCAGCCACCAGGTTTTGGTTGATATAGTCGCCGCCATGACTCTTTGACAGCGGTGAGTATTTCCACTCAGCCCGACCATCCAGGCGGCCCCGGCTCCTAGCCGAAGCGATGCTCAAGGACTGAGGAACTAAGGCCGGGGAAGATACTTCGCCGGGTCCACCGCCACCTGGGTGGGCCCCGTACCACTCCTCAGTTCCAGGTGTAGGTGGTCCGTGCTGGCGCTGCCGCTACGGCCCACCCACCCCAATTGGCCCCCCGCCGGCAGCACCGTGCAGGGACGCACCGCCACCGCCTGCAGGTGGGCATACAGGCTTTGCCAGCCGTTGCCGTGGTCCACAATCACTGCAATTCCGTAGCCGCCGATGGTGTCAACCCGAGCCACCTGGCCCGCCATCACCGCCAACACCGGCGTTCCGGGCGGGCTAATCAGATCGATGCCGGTATGAAGGCGCCAGGCGCCACGGGCACTGGAGTAACGCCAGCCGAAAGGAGAGATTTCACCGGCCCAGCGGGTCAAGGGGTATCGCAACCTGGCCCCCGCCACCGTGCGTCGGCCCTGGACCGTCCTTGCAGCCGGACAACGGCCTATCTCCGCCCCACCAGCGAGGGTGGCAGGGGCCAGGTTGGCCACCAACGAGGCGGCGGCAGGGGCGGGTCGAACCAGCGAACCCTGGACCGCTTCGTTGGTTAGAGCCGGTGGCACCGTGAGCCATGCCAGAGCCAAGCAACTCCCAAAATTGATCCAGCGGCGGCGGCAGCGTCCGTCCTGAGTTGTACCGCCGACGTTGCTGGGTACAAGGGGAACCGCCGCCCCAGGCACTTAGAACTCGTCCGCCGCCTCGTCCTGGTCTGCCTCGTCGGGCGGCCAGGCCAGGTGCGCAACTACCGGCGCGTGGTCACTTGGCTGGGGGTTGCCCCGCAGCCGTTGGTGGATCACGCAGCCAGTGGCGAAGTCCAACAGCTGGTCATCTAAGTAGATGTGGTCAATCCGCCAGCCCCGGCCCGTCTCCCAGCCGCCGCTGCGGTAATCCCACCAACTCCAATGGCCGCTGGCTGGTTCAAACACCCGAAAGACATCCCTGAGCTCAGGCCCCAGCGCCTGCCTCAGGGCCTGACGTTCGGCTTCACTGGCCATTATTCCGCCACTGAGGCGCTCGGGCGAGTGGATATCCCTGTCCTCAAGGGCGATGTTGAAATCCCCCACCACCACCAGCGGATCCCCTTGGCACCTGAGGGCCCCCAGGGCCCTCTCCAGGCAGGCCAGCCATTCCAATTTGTAGACGTACTTCGGGGATTTCAGCGAGGCGCCGTTGGGAACATAGAGATTGACCACCCGTATCCCATCAATGAGGGCACTGATGACACGCTTCTGATCGGCCAGGCCCTCGGCCTCGGCATCGTCGCTCAGCAATCCATCAAAGCCGATACGAAGGTCTTCCAAAGGCAGACGGCTGAGGATCGCCACACCGTTGTAGGCCTTCTGGCCACTGATAACAGCCTTATAACCAAGGGCCTCGATGGGCTGCCAAGGGAAAAGGTCATCACTCACCTTGGTTTCCTGCAGGCAGAGGACGTCAGGACCCTCCTCCGCCAACCAGGCGAGCACCTGGTTCAACCGAATTCGCAGCGAATTGACGTTCCAGGTGGCGATCCGCACGCCGGGCTCTCCGCAGGTACCAACTAGCATCTACGAAAGCTACCCCTTGGCCGTCGGCGCTCCGCCAATCCATGGCCCGTTCTCTTCTGACCATCAGCCTGCTGGCACTCCTCCCTGCCCCGCTGGCGCTATGTGGGCCTGTTGGCGCCCAGACCGCCGGCTACGGACAGACCATGGGCACCAGCCCCCAGGAACGCCAGATTTATGAAGGCGGTGCCTCCAAATCTTCCGTGTTGGATGCCACCAATCCCATCGATCTGATGAATCGGTTGCGCCGCAGCACGGCCATGGATGACGCCACCTCCCCAGACCAGGCCGTTGATAAGGCCCTTAAGGATTTTGATTCCCCGGCGCCAGGGCTGGCTGGACCGTAGGCGAACTGGCCACACCGCCCCCTTGCATTGGTTTTGCTGCATTCGATTGCGAGCGCACCAACAGCATCGACCAATTCGACGCCAGTTGGTCGAGCACCGGATCGGCGTTGCCCGTCTTACCACTGCGTTGCTTGGCGTTGGTCAGGGCGGTCAAGGCAGCAGGGGTATCGCCGCTTTTCTGCAGCAACATGGCCAGGGCCACCATGGGGCGTGGATCTTGGGGGAATGAGACCGCCAACTTTTGATAGGTGGCCTTGGCCTGCGGCCTCTGCCCCACACGGTCTTGAATCTCGGCCAGTAAAAGCCCCAGGCCCAGGGCCTGGGGCTTGATTCCGGGGGTGGTGGCGGCGGTGAATGCCGCCTGGACCTGGCGCAGGGCCTGGCTTCCCTTTCCCTGTTCGAGTTGCAGCAGGCTCATCAATTGCAGCGCTTCCACCTGGTGGGGTTGGCGACTCAGGATCTGACGCAACTCCCGTTCAGCTCCCGTCGGATCACCGCTATCCCTGCGCAGTTCGGCCAGCATCAACCGCAAGGACCACCGTTCCGGTTCCCTATCGGCCATGGGCTCCAGCAGGGCGATGGCCTCCTGCTGCCGGCCCAGACCCACCAGCAATTCGAGCAGTCGCTGGCGATCGGTATCACTGGACTCGTGGCGCTCTTCCCGCTGCACGAGCACGTTGATTTCCTTCTCCAGGATGGTTTGGCGCGGATCGCCCGCCGACCGGTTGGCGCCGCTGCGCAGCCCCAGCCACCAACCCGCCCCCATGGCCAGCAGCGTCAGGGCGATGGCGGCGGCAAGCCCATAGGCTCCAAAGCGGCGGGGCTGGGTCAACATCCGGAACCACAAAGGGCAAGGCCCTTAGGGAGACTACTGTTCACGCTCGCTACATTGACCTCACCGCCGCTTGGGCGCTGCTGCGCCGCACCCAAGTCCCCACCCACCATGCGTCAGCACCCCATTCCCCCGGTCACCGAACCGTTGCAATACCGGGCCATCGGTGTCGTCCGTGGGGTTTACGAACCCAGCGATCCAACCGTGCTCACCCGTGGGGCGATCCGCACCGCCGATGGTCATGCCATTGAAGCGGTCGTGTTGGGCCGGCTGCTCACCTTGATGCGCCGGCACCTCGATTTATCCCTGCCCCATCTCTGGGTGGTTTATCCCCGCTCACGGGAAGAGGGTCAGTTGCATCTCCAAATGGTGGGCGTCTGGGAGCCGAGCACCCTGGCTCAAGAGGCTGAAGAGTCGGGCGCCAGCGACGGACTCCCCGAAGGAGACGATTACTTTTCGGTGCGAGGTGAGTTGATCTTCACCCGCCCCGAAACCCAGGATTTTGTGGTCAAGGTGCGGCAGTTGCCCCGCCCTGACGGCGAAAGGCCCATTCCCTTCAAACTGCAGCTGCGAGGCGAAATCCCCCTGGCCCATCTGCGCCATTTCGTCTCCCTCGATCTACGCCGCCAGGAGCAGGCCTTGCAACTCGAACGTCTGGAGGTCCTCAGTCCCATCGCCCAGCGCGGCAACCGGGGCGGCAAGGGGCGCCGCCCAGATGGCGGCAGCCGCAGCCCGGAGGGTTCGCTCCGCAAAGATGATGCCTCCTCCCAGGCTGGCCGCAGCTCGGACAACCGCAACCCACCG
>JBIIRU010000067.1:0-10337 GCA_044341355.1 Cyanobium sp.
AGGCGGCATTTATCTGGCGGAGTATTCCCGCAAAGGCTGGTTTGCCCAATTCGTGCGCTTTGGCAATGATGTACTGGCTGGGGTGCCATCAATCATCAGCGGTGTTTTTGTTTACGGCGCTATCGTGGCGACCAGGGTCTTTTTCAATCAAAGCTACAGCGCCTTGGCCGGTGGTATAGCCCTGGCGGTTTTGATGTTGCCGACGGTGATCAAGACCACCGATGAGGGGCTGAGGCTTGTACCCAATGACCTTCGCCTTGGGGCCTATGGAGTCGGAGCCTCACGCTTTGTCACCATTACCCGCATCACCTTGCCCGCCGCCTTGACCCCCATTGCCACCGGCATGGTGCTTGCCATCGCCCGGGCGGCGGGGGAAACGGCACCGCTGATTTTCACTGCCCTGTTTTCACCGTTCTGGCCCGAGGGAGTCTTCAATCCCATCGCGACTATGTCGGTGCTGATCTTCAATTTTGCCATCATGCCGTATGAGGCCCAAAACCAACTGGCTTGGGCGGCATCCTTCGTGTTGGTGATAATGATTCTTCTGGCTAATTTGCTGGCTCGTAAGCTGGCTGCACGCACCAAGGCCTAACGATCCCTCTTTCTCATCCAGCCTGCTCCCATCCCTTCTTCCCAGTACCATGACCTTCACTACCCCTGCGCGCGGCGACCAGAATCTTTCCCCCAGCTCGGGCAACATCTGCATGTCCCTGCAGAATGTTTCCATCTCTTATGGAAGCTTTGAGGCTGTCAAGAATGTATTTCTAGATATTCCCCATGGCAAAGTCACGGCGTTCATTGGGCCTTCCGGCTGTGGAAAATCCACTGTGCTGCGCGCCCTGAACCGCATGAACGATTTGATTCCGGGCTGCAGCTTGAAGGGCCGGGTGGTTTTTGATGGCCACGATCTTTACGATCAGCGCGTCGATCCGGTTGAGGTTAGGCGCCGGATTGGCATGGTGTTTCAGAAGCCCAATCCCTTCCCAAAGAGCATCTACGAGAACATCGCTTTTGGTGCCCGCATCAATGGTTATCGCGGTGATATGGATGAGTTGGTGGAGCGCTCCCTTCGCAAGGCAGCGGTTTGGGACGAATGCAAGGATAAGTTGCGTGAAAGCGGTTTTTCACTCTCGGGCGGCCAACAGCAGCGCCTCTGTATCGCCCGGGCCATCGCCACCGAGCCTGAGGTGATTTTGATGGATGAACCCTGCTCAGCCCTCGATCCGATCTCCACCCTGAAAATTGAGGAGACGATGCATGAACTCAAGAAAAATTATACGATTGTTATCGTTACCCATAACATGCAGCAAGCGGTGCGCGTGGCGGACATGACCGCGTTCTACAACGCTGAAGCCGTTGAAGGGGGGTCGGGCAAGGTCGGTTACCTCGTTGAATTTGCCCCAACTGAAAAAATCTTCAACGCCCCCGCCGAGCAGGCCACCATGGACTACGTCAGCGGCCGTTTCGGCTGATCAAGCTTGCGGTCTCTAGGTTCTCAAGGGCCCGATCTATAGGACTATTGGCGATTTGTATCAATTCCTGTTGCCATAAAAAAACCGGCCCAAGGGGCCGGTTTTGTTGACGGAGAGGGAGGGATTCGAACCCTCGATAAAGTTGCCCCTATACAGCATTTCCAGTGCTGCGCCTTCGACCACTCGGCCACCTCTCCAGCGGCAAATGGGGCAAGTGTCAATGTAGCAGCAGCCCCATCCAGCTTTTGCGATGACTACGCCATGACCCCCAGTCACGCTGTCACGGTCCACTGGCGCCAGGCCGGCCGGGTGATTCGCTTGGAGGTCCCGGAAGGGGACTACATCATGCAGAGCTTTGAGGCCCAGGGCGAACCCCTGCCCTTCAGTTGCCGCAACGGCTGCTGCACTGCATGCGCCGTGCGGGTGCTTGCCGGCGCCATCGATCAGCGGGAGGCTTTGGGCCTGTCCCAGGAGCTGCGCCAACAGGGCTACGGCCTGCTCTGCGTGGCCCGGGCCCAGGGGCCCCTGGAGGTGGAGACTCAAGACGAGGACGAGGTGTATGAACTGCAGTTCGGCCGCTATTTCGGCCGGGGGCCCGTGCGGCCCGGTCTGCCCCTCGACGACGAATAACCGCCGCTGCTGTGATGCTTTCCCTTTCTGATACGGCCCTCCTGGATTCGGGCCTGGATCCCCAAGCCATCCAGACTCTGGCGGCCGTGGCGCGGCGAGCCGCGTTGGCGGGTGCCCAGCCGTTGCGCCAACTGTTTGGCCAGCTCGAATCGGTGCGGGCCAAAGGCCTCGCCGGCAATCTGGTCACCGAAGCCGATCTGGCCGCTGAGGCCGCCGTCCTGGCTGTGTTGCGGCAAGAGACACCCCAGGTGCCTGTCCTGGCCGAAGAAGGGGGCCGCCTGGCTGGTGTTGGTCCCCTGGAATGGTGTGTGGATCCCCTTGATGGCACCACCAACTACGCCCATGGCTTTCCTTTTTTCGGTTCCTCCGTGGGCCTCACCTGGCAGGGAAAGCCGCTCCTGGGTGCCATCGCCCTGCCGATGGGCGATGAACTGTTCTGGGCGGCCCCGGGCCTGGGATCCTGGTGCAACGACACCCGCCTGCAGGTGAGTGGCTGCCAGAAGCTGGAGGACGCGCTCTTGGCGACCGGTTTTGCCTACGACCGCATCGAACGCCTCGACAATAACTACGCCGAATTCGCCCATTTCACCCACCGCAGCCATGGGGTGCGCCGGGCCGGTGCCGCCGCTCTCGACCTGGCCTACGTGGCCGCCGGCCGAGTTGATGGCTACTGGGAACGGGGCCTGCAGCCCTGGGATCTGGCCGCCGGTGTTGTGCTGGTGGAGCAGGCCGGTGGCCTGGTCTGTGGCTATGGCGGAGAACCCCTGGACATGGCCAGTGGCCGGGTGGTGGCCTGCGCCCCTGGACTGCAACAGCTGATGCTGGAGGCTTTGGCGACTTGTCGCCCCCTCAGCGGCGCCAGTTACGGCGCCCCCGAATTGGACGTCCCCAACCAACCCTGAGCGCATGGCTTTGCAACCCGCCGCTGGCGCCCGTGATCTCCATCCCCGCGATGTGGAGAGCAACCGCCGTCTCTGCGATCTCCTGGCCCAGGTCTATCGCCTCTGGGGTTATGAGGAAGTGACGCCGCCCACGATCGAAACCCTGGAGACCCTGGAGGCCGGAGGCGCGATCAGCAACCGGGAGTTGGTGCGTCTGGTGGCGGACCAACCCCTGGGTCTGCGGCCTGAGCTGACTGCCTCGATTGCCAGGGCCGCCAGCACCCGCCTGCGCCACCGCCCCCGCCCCCTGCGGCTCTGGGCCTCAGGCACCACCTTTCGCAGCAGTACCGATGACGGGGGCAGTCTGCGCATTGAAGAGCGCCTGCAAAGCGGTGTGGAGCTCCTGGGGGACGGCTCGGCTGCGGCGGACACCGAGTTGATCCACTTGCTGCTGGCGGCTGCGGCCACCCTGGGCCTGCAGGAGCGCCACCGACCCACCCTGCTGGTGGGGCACCACGGCCTTTTGGGGGCCCTGCTGGAGGATATTGCCAGTGACCAAAGACCATTGGCCCGCCGGGCCCTCACCGGCTATGACCCCCTGGCCATCGAAGCGTTGGCCGTGCCGGAGGTCCAGCGGCGCCGCTTGCAGTCCTTGCTGCGACTGCGGGGAGAAGCCAGCAGTGTGCTTTACCAAATCGAGCAATGGCTGGGGCCGGTGCCCCTGATTGCCAGCCTGTCTGCCACCTTGGCAAGCGTCGGGCCCGCCGCCGAGAGCATGGGCCTGCGGTTACAACTAGATCCCAGCTTTCAGCCCCATTTCGATCTCTATGACGGCCTGGTTTTGAAGCTGGTTTGCCAGAGCGGCGAGGCACCTGTGGCCATTGCCAGCGGTGGACGCTACGACGGCCTGGTGAGGCGTTTTTGCACCGACCCCCTCCAGGGGGCAGGCACCGGCTTCGGCTTTGACATCGGGGCGATCCGCGAGCTGCTGCAGGCCACCGCTGGCCCCACCGTCCCAGCCAGGCCCTGGCTGGTGGCGGTGGCGACGGCGGCGGACCTGCCCCGGGCCCTGGAGCGACTGGCCGAATGCCATGGCCGGGGTGAGGCGGCCGAACTGTGTCACCAGGTTTGTGCCGATGGCGCCGAGGCCGAGCGCATCGCCAACGAGCGGGGCTGCTGCGGTGCGATCTATCTGGCGTCATCTCCTTAGGATCCGCCCAGCTTCCGCCGCCCCATGGCCCACACCATCGTCACCGAGATCTGCGAGGGAGTGGCCGATTGCGTGGATGCCTGCCCGGTGGCTTGCATCCATCCCGGTAAGGGGGCCAACCGCAAGGGCACGGCCTTTTACTGGATCGATGCCGACACTTGCATCGATTGCGGCATCTGCCTGCAGGTTTGCCCGGTGGCGGGGGCGATCCTGCCGGAGGAGCGGCCTGAACTGCAGCGCCGTACCGGATGAGCACCATTGCCGCCGTAGGCACCGGCTTTGGCCGCCATGGCCCTTAGTGCACGCCTCGACCCCGACGGCAGGGTGGAAATCCGGACTTGGCCTAGCCCCATACCCTTATTGCAGAGTGGGCTGACGCCGTAACCGACGCAAAGTGCTTCAAAGCGAACAGGGTCAGATTCAGATCCACACCGAGAACATCTTCCCGATCATTAAGAAGGCCGTTTATTCAGGCCACGAAGTTTTTCTGCGCGAGCTTGTCAGCAATGGTGTCGATGCCATCAGCAAGCGGCGCATGGCGGCCATGGCGGGGGATTGCAGCGAAGGCGAGCAGGGAATTATTCGCATCCGTATTGATCGTGAGGCTAAAACACTGACTATCAGTGATAACGGCATTGGCATGAGCGCCGATGAGGTCAAGCGCTATATCAATCAGGTGGCTTTTTCCAGTGCCGAAGAATTCTTAGAAAAGTACAAGCGTGAAACCGATGCAATTATTGGTCATTTCGGCCTCGGTTTCTATTCCAGCTTTATGGTCGCCCGCCAGGTAGATCTGATCAGCCTCAGTGCTAGGCCCGGCTCGGAGGCGGTGCGCTGGAGTTGTGATGGATCGCCAAACTTTATTTTGGAGGGGGCCGAGCGCAGCGAGGCGGGCACCGATGTGGTGCTGCACTTGCAGGAAGAAGAACTCGAATATATTGAGCCGGCCCGCATCCGCAGCCTCATCACCACCTACTGCGACTTCTTGCCGGTTGCGGTGCAGCTGGAAGGCGAAACGATCAACAAGCGGGAAGCCCCTTGGCGCAAGAGTGCCCGGGAGTTAAGCAAGGATGATTATATAGAGTTTTATCGCTATCTTTACCCCTTCCAGGGTGATCCCCTATTCTGGGTGCATCTCAATACTGATTATCCTTACACCCTCCAAGGCATTTTATATTTCCCGCGCCTCGGCGGTCGTTCCGACTGGGAAAAGGGTGAGATCCGGCTCTATTGCAACCAGGTATTTGTTAGCGATTCGATCAAGGAGGTGGTGCCCCGCTATCTGCTGCCCCTGCGCGGTGTAATCGATTCACCAGATATTCCCTTAAACGTCAGCCGCAGTGCGCTGCAAACCGACCGGCGGGTGCGCTCCATCGGGGGCTTCGTGGCCCGCAAGGTAGGTGATCGGCTCAAGGAGTTGTACCGCCAGGAACCGGCTCGCTACGCCGAGATCTGGGACGCCATCGCTCCCTTCATCAAGGTTGGCGCTATGGAGGACGACAAGTTCGCAGACCAAGTGGGCGACCAGGTGTTGTTCGGCACCAGCGCCGCTCCCCAGATTGCCGACGACAACAGCACAGACACGAGCGCTGATGGCGATAGTCCGTCTGCTGAGGCCCATGCCGATCCGATCGCCTGGGGCGACAAGGCCTACACCACCCTGGCGGGGTATCGGGGACGGCTGGGGGCAGACAACGCCAACCGGATTCTTTACTGCACCGATGAGGCGGGGCAGGCGGGAGCCCTGGCGTTGTGGAAAAGCCAGGGCGCCGAAGTGCTCCTGGCCGACAGCTTCATCGACACCCAATTCCTCCCCTGGCTGGAATCCCGCCACGGAGAGCTGCGCTTCCAGCGGGTCGATGCTGAGCTGGACGCCAGCCTGCAGGAAAGCGAAAGCGGCCTCACCGATGCCGAGGGCAAGGACGACAACGACAACCTGCGCGACCTGTTCAAGCAGGCCCTCGCCGACGACCGCATCACCATCCAGGTGCAGTCCCTCAAGGGCGAGGATGCTCCGGCGGCCCTGATCCTGCTGCCCGAGCAGATGCGCCGCCTCAACGACATGGGCGCCCTGATGGAGCAACGGTTGCCTGGCCTGCCCGACCACCACGTTCTGTTGGTGAACCGTCGTCACCCCTTGGTGGCTGGGCTGTTGAAGCTTTCCCGGGGTGCGGTGCTGACCACAGGGGCGGGCACAGGCGGATCACCCAGCCAACAACTGGCCAGCGACCTGGGCCGCCACGTTTATGACATGGCCCGTCTGGCGGTGGGCGGACTGGCTCCAGAAGATCTTGCTGGTTTCCAGCAACGGGGCACCAGCGTGATGGGTCAGCTGATGCAACGCTCGCTTTAGGTGCCCTATCTAACCGTTTGGTAAGGTGAGTGATTACTGGCCGTTTCCGGGCCTTAGCCGTTTTCCCCTGTCATGTCCCGCGTCTGCGAACTCACCGGTAAGCGTGCCAACAACGGCATGGCCGTCAGCCACTCCCATGTCCGTACCAAGAAGCTGCAGCAGGTGAATCTGCAATATCGGCGCCTTTGGTGGGCCGAGGGTAATCGCTTCGTCAACCTGCGGGTCTCCACCAAAGCCCTGCGGACCATCCAGAAACTCGGCCTGGGTCGCTATGCCCGCGAACTGGGCGTGGATCTTCGCCGTTTCTGAAGTCCATCTCTCCACTTATGTGGACTCCTTTGATGCGCCGCCGTCGGTTACTTGGTCTTGCTGCTTCTGCCCTCCCCTATGGCCTCGTGTTGGCCTGGGCAGTACCTCCGGCTCAGGCCATCGGCGGCGTCCTTCCCGAGCTTGACAAGCTTGCTCCGTCATTTGATCTCAATGGTGTGGCACCTCCCCGGGGTGGCCTGTTCACCAAGGACGATGCCAGCCCGTTCCCCGTGCGCCTGCGTAACTCAGACTTTCAGGGACGCTGGCTGGTGCTTTATTTCTATCCCAAGGATTTCACCAGCGGTTGCACCCTGGAGGCCCGATCTTTTCAGGCGGCCTTAGCCGACTTCCAGCGACTCGGCGCCGACGTTGTCGGCGTTAGTGCCGATGCAGCTGAAGCCCATATATCCTTCTGTGCCTCCGAGGGGCTGACCTATCCCCTGCTCTCCGATCCCGGCGGCAACGTCAGTCGCGCCTATGGCTCCTGGCTGGCGCCCTATTCACAGCGCCACACCTTTTTAATTGACCCCAATGGCCAACTTCGGGCCCGCTGGCTGGGGGTGCGGCCCCTGGGCCATGGCCAGGAGGTGCTGGCCGAATTGCAACGGCTGCAGCAGCTAGCGGCCAGCCCAGGATGACCCCCGTCAACGTCCCGTTCAGCCTCCATCGATCCCCTGACCTCGCCCGTCATCGGTTGGTGCCAGCTGCCGTGGCCGTTGTGGCGTCGCTGTGGGCCTTGCCGCGACTAGCCCCGGCCCTTGCCGCTGCGGCCTCGGGTCAGGCCAGCCTGCATGTGCTGGCGGTGGCCGATACGGGCAGTGGCAACCGTCACCAGATCGCGGTGGCCCAGCAGATGGCACTGGTGAACCGGCGCCAGCCGGTGGACCTGGTGCTGCTGGCGGGTGACAACGTTTATCCGAACGGCGATCCGGCTCAGTTGGATCGGCTCTTTGTCAAGCCTTATCAGGAGCTGCTGGCCAACAAGGTGCCTTTCTTTGCGGTGCTCGGCAATCACGACATCCGCACCCGCAATGGCGAGGGTCAGGTAGCTTATCCTGCTTTTGGTATGGGGGGGCGTTGGTACAACTTGCGGCGGGGACCAGTGGAATTCTTCATGCTGGACACCAACGTCAATGCAGCTTGGCAGCACCAACTGCCCTGGCTGAAGGGAGCCCTGGCCCGCAGTACGGCCCCCTGGAAAGTGGTGGTGGGCCACCACCCGCTCTACTCAGCGGGTTTTTATGGCGATGATGAGGCTGGAATTGCCCGCCTGACGCCGTTGTTCAAGCGCTATGGCGTGCAGCTTTATATCAATGGACATGAACATAACTACGAGCGCACCCGCCGTATCAATGGCACCACCTATCTCACGGTGGGCGGAGGTGGCGCCTACCTAAGACCGGTGCTGCCTAATGGGAACACGGCCTACGCCACCAGCCAGTACAGCTTTGCTGGGCTCAAGTTTGAGCCCAAAAAACTGCGCTTTGAAGGCTGGAATGCCGAGGGCCAGCGGATCGATCAGGCGGTGTTGTCCGTAGGCGCTGGCTGATTACGGGTGGCTGCTCCAGGGCCAGCCCCTAGCCCAAGGGACTGGCCCTAGGGACTGGCTCTAGGGAAATGTCGCGCCTGGGCCATGGACTTTGCTCAACAAGCGTGCGTCTGGATCGACGCCATATCCCCACTTCCGTCGCTGGTTGCCAGGGGTGGGCTCGGCTTCGCCATCCTGGCGGAAAGGGGGGTCAGCGATTGAGCATCAATACTCATTGCCCAGGCCGTCGGTGCTTTAGTAGCGGAAATTCATTTTTCTTGACATGACCTTTCAACCTGGAGATTTGATCAGCATTAGCCAAAAACCAGGCACTACCTATCAGGTGGTCAATTTCGACGATTTCTCGGATTGTGTCTGGGTGCGGCGCTGGCCGCTTGATGCCCGCAGTTCAGCCACCTTTGCTGTTCATGGCAGTGAGATCAGGCCCCAAGTGGCGGAGCTACGGAGATGATTCCCCCAGTGACCACCGTGCTGAACCGCCTGCTCTTCTCTGTCTGGAGGCTTGCCCTGTTGGCGGGATTGGTGGCCGGTATCGCCGAGTTCTACACTCTGGAGATCGGCCCATCCTGAAGTCCCAGGGCGCCCAGACCCCGCTACTACTGGGGCTGTAGTTCAGCTTCCCCTGTCCTCCTGGTCTCCGTCTCAGATCTGCCGCGAAAGATTGGTGGAGCCGACCTCCCTTGAGCCGGTTCCTCCTTGCCATTGCGTTGCTATGACGCCACAGTCAACGTAATCCGTTGCCCTAGAGACCCGGCCATGGTACGCGCCCCGATCACGCGCAATCGCCCCTGCTTCGACCAAGCCGGCCTGACCTACAGGCCGGCCGCGGACCGTTTCCACAGCCAGAACCCCTGGCTTGACAGTTGGCATAGTTTCAGTTTTGCCAACCATTACGACCCTGAGTGGTGTGGTTTTGGACCGTTGCGGGTGATCAACGAGGACCGCATTCAGGCCGGCAACGGTTTTGGCATGCATCCCCATGCCGACATGGAGATCATCACTGTGATGCTGGCGGGCGAATTGCACCACCAAGATTCCATGGGCCACAGCCAAGCCTTGCGCTGCGGTGAGGTGCAGCGGATGACTGCCGGCAGCGGCATCGTTCATAGCGAAACGAACCCTTCGGCCGCCCCCTGCCACCTGCTGCAGATCTGGATCGAGCCCAGCGGCAAGGGCCTTTCCCCAGGCTACGAACAGAAACCCTTCGTGATCGAGCGGGGCTGGACGTTACTGATCGATCCTCAGGGCCAGCAGGGGGCCATGGCCATCAACAGGCCCGTGCGGCTTTGGCGGGCCCGTGCTGGCGCCGGCCAGGAGCTTGGTTGTCCGGTGGCACCTGACGCCCACGGCTGGATTCAGATGATTGCGGGCGATGTAATCGCGAGTGATATTGCCTCAGCTGAGACGCCAGCGAATCAGACACCTGCAGGTGCCTTGCTCCCAAGCCAGAGCTTCCAGGGCGAGGCCGAGGCTGACGCCCAAGCAGCAATCGCGGTGGGCCCGATCATTGGTGTCTTGCGCCAAGGTGACGGGCTTGGTTTTGCCCCAGGCAGGCCGATTTCCCTTGAGGCCGGCGATCAGGGCGCCGACCTGTTGCTGTTTGAACTGCTCTGAATTACGGGGCCAGGGGCGAGGCTGCAGGTCGGGTTTCCTGCAAGCCCCACCTTGTCCGGTGCTGCCGCTGTCAAGATCAGCCTTTGGCGGCCCTTGGCTGTCCCGCCCCAAGGGTCCATGAGCACCGAACCTGGCCTTTCGCCCCAGCCCGGACCCCTCACCCATCTCGATGCGGCTGGCGCCGTGCGCATGGTGGAGGTGGGCGATCGGCCCGCCACGCTGCGCCAGGCCGTGGCGGAAGGTTTTTTGCGCATGGCCCCGGCGGTGTTGGCGCTGGTGCTGGAGGGCAGGGCCCCCAAGGGGGATGTGCTGGCCGTGG
>JBIIRU010000068.1:0-10293 GCA_044341355.1 Cyanobium sp.
TATTCCCAAGCCCTCGAGGCCACCTTCACCACAGAGGCCGGCCAGGAAGAACCCCTCTGGATGGGCTGCTATGGCATCGGGGTCTCCCGGCTGGCCCAGGCCGCCGTCGAGCAAAACCACGACGGCCGGGGCATCTGCTGGCCCCTGGCCATCGCCCCCTTCGCGGTGATTGTGGTGATCGCCAGCCTCAATGAACCGCTGCAGGTGGAATTGGCTGAGCGCCTTTATGGCGAATTGCAAGCCGCCGGGGTGGAGGTACTGCTGGACGACCGGGACGAACGGGCCGGGGTCAAATTCAAAGACGCCGACCTAATTGGCATACCCTTCCGGGTCGTGGTCGGCAGGGGGGCCGCCAGCGGCCAGGTGGAACTGGTTTCCCGTCTTGACGGCAAACCGGAGGACCTTGCAGCGGCCGACCTATTACCTCGACTGATGCAACGCTTGGCCGCAGCGTGATCGGGGTCGACTCCAACGCCTCTTTAAGATCGGCTGAGATGCCGCACCACCATGGCTGCCTTGAATCCAATCCAACGCCTGGCAACTTGGATCGCCGCAGCCCTGGACGGGCGCCGGGCATTCAAGGCGGTCCTAGGCCTGGTGCTTTGCCTCAGCCTCAGTCTCAGCGGCTGTAGCAGCAGCGCCAGCGGCAAACTAAGCGGCAACTATGTCGATGACACCGTCAGCGTGGCCCAAAGCCTGCTGACCACCATCCACCTGGATGCCGATGATCCTGGCCGCAGTGAGGCCGAAAAGGAGGCCCGCGCCTTGATCAATGACTACACGGCCTACTACCGCCCCCGCCAGGACATCAACGCTCTCGGTTCCTTCACCACCATGGTGACAGCCGTCAACTCCCTGGCCGGCCATTATCTCGGCTATGCCAACCGCCCCTTGCCCGAAGCGCTGCGCAACCGCATCGAGAAAGAACTGCAACAGGCCCAGGCCTCTGTGGTTCGGGGGACCTGAAGCGAGGCCGACCCCAAGCCTTTGACGAAGGGCACCTGCATCTGACACGCTCTTCGCTTGTGCTGTAATGCGGCTACGGGCCGCCTTGTCCTTGGCCAACGTCGTCGTCATCGGTGCGCAGTGGGGTGACGAGGGCAAGGGCAAGATCACAGATCTGCTGAGCCGTTCCGCCGATGTGGTGGTGCGTTACCAAGGCGGGGTCAACGCCGGCCACACGATTGTTGTGGACGACCGGGTGCTCAAACTGCACCTGATCCCTTCCGGCATCCTCTATCCCCAAACCGTCTGCCTGATCGGCTCCGGCACCGTGGTCGATCCCAAGGTGATGCTGGGCGAAATCGACACCCTGGGGACTTTCGGAATTTCAGTTGAAGGCCTCAAGCTGGCCTCCACGGCCCATGTGACCATGCCGTACCACTGCCTGCTGGACCAGGCGATTGAGCAGCGGCGCGGCGACCGCCGCATTGGCACCACCGGCCGTGGCATCGGCCCGACCTACGCCGACAAATCCGAACGCAACGGCATTCGGGTCATCGATCTGCTGGACGAAGACCGGCTGAGGGATCGGCTGCTGACGCCACTAACCCAAAAGAACGAACTGCTCACCAAGGTCTACGGGCTGGACCCCCTGGATCCAGACGCCGTGATTGCCGAATACGCCGGCTACGGCGCCCGACTGGCCCCCCACGTCGTCGATTGCACCCGCACGATTCACCAGGCGGCCCGGGCCCGCAAGAACATTCTTTTCGAGGGTGCCCAAGGCACCCTGCTGGATCTCGACCACGGCACCTATCCCTATGTCACCTCCTCCAATCCCGTCTCCGGGGGGGCCTGCATCGGAGCCGGGGTAGGACCCACCCTGATCGACCGGGTGATTGGGGTGGCAAAGGCCTACACCACCCGCGTGGGGGAAGGCCCATTCCCCACCGAACTGCAGGGCAGCCTCAACGACCACCTCTGCGATCGTGGCGGCGAATTCGGCACCACCACCGGCCGGCGTCGGCGCTGTGGCTGGTTTGACGGTGTCATCGGCCGCTATGCCGTTGAAGTCAATGGTCTCGACTGTTTGGCCATCACCAAGCTGGATGTGCTGGACGAGCTCGATGAGATCCAGGTGTGCGTGGCCTACGATCTCGACGGAGAGCGCATCGAGTACTTCCCTTGCAGCGCTGAAGATTTTGCCCGCTGTCAGCCGATCTTCCAAACCCTGCCAGGCTGGCAGTGCTCGACCGCCGATTGCCGTCGGCTGGAGGATCTCCCCGACACCGCCCAGGCCTACCTGCGTTTCCTGGCTGAGCTGATGGAGGTGCCGATCGCCATCGTTTCGCTTGGGGCCCAGCGAGACCAGACCATCGTGGTCGAGGATCCGATCCATGGCCCCAAGCGCGCCCTGCTCAGCGTCTAGTCGTCAGGCCGTACACCCTCCCTTACCCTTCCACTCCCTGCAGCCCCATGAGCGTCGCCAGCCTCCCGGCCCCCAACAGCCTGCTGCCGCTTGACCGAAATCTTGATGTGGTCGGCATCGGCAACGCCATCGTGGACGTGTTGATCCAAACCGACGACAGATTCCTTGAGGAACACGGCCTGAGCAAGGGCACCATGGCCCTGATCGATGAGATTGCGGCCGAAGGGCTTTACGCCAGCTTGGGCCCTGGACTGGAAACCTCCGGCGGTTCCGCCGCCAACACCCTGGCGGGCATTGCCCAACTGGGCGGCAAGGCGGCCTTCATCGGCCGGGTGCGCGATGACCAATTGGGGGCGATTTTCGCCCACGACATTCGATCGGTGGGCGCCCGCTTTGATACCCCCGCAGCGGCCAGTGGCCCCTCCACCGCCCGCTGCCTGATCCTGGTCACCCCGGATGCCCAGCGCACGATGTGCACCTATCTGGGGGCTTCCGTGGGCCTGGACCCCGGAGACCTGGACCTGGACCTGGTGCCCCAGGCGAAAGTTCTTTACCTGGAGGGCTACCTGTGGGACAGCGAAGCGGCCAAACAAGCCTTCCTGGCGGCGGCCGCCGCGATGCGCGCCAGTGGCGGCCAGGTAGCCCTTTCCCTTTCCGATGCCTTCTGCGTCGATCGTCACCGCGAAAGCTTCCTTGAATTGGTGGACGGCCATGTGGACATCCTGTTTGCCAATGAGATGGAGATCACCTCCCTCTACAAAGCCGACAGCTTTGAGGACGCAGCCCAGCAGGTGCGGGGCCGTTGCCAGGTGGCGGCCCTGACCCGCAGCGAACAGGGTTCGGTGGTGCTGAGCGGCGACCAGACCCTGTTGATCGAACCGTTCCGGCTGGGGCCCCTGGTCGACACCACCGGCGCCGGCGATCTCTATGCCGCCGGCTTCCTGCAGGGCTATACCGAAGGCGCGAGTCTGGAACGCTGTGGTCGACTTGGCTCCCTCTGCGCCGGCCAGGTCGTCACCCAACTGGGCCCCCGTCCCCAAGCCTCCCTTCCCGCCCTGGTCGCCCAGCACCTCGATTGACAACTTGGGGCCTGCGCCAAGCAGACCGTTCAGGGCCCGTGCGGCACAGCAGGCCACCCCAGTTGCTCCAGCAGGCCACCCAGGGGCAGGGCCCTGACCCCACTGGGTTCAGGCGGCCGATCCAATAACAGCAGACGCAGGCCCTGATCGGCGGCTATGGCATGCCATAGGGCTTCGTTGGTTCCACCGGAACGCCGGGCCAGCACGCAGGTCAACCGCCAGTGCCGGCAGAGGGCACGCTCAATGGCGCCATCCCCTCCCGGCCGTAAACAGGCGATGCGCTCGGGGTCCAAGCCGGCCGCCGTCGCCTGCTGCAGGGCCAGGGGCAGGGGCAGGATGCGGCCATGGTGCACTGCACCGGGGGTGAGGCGCACCGCCGCTACCAACTGGCGAGCACCAATCGCCAACAGCAACCTTTCACCGGCAAGGCGATGGCGCCCCAGATCCGAGAGGTCCCCCAGCGCCTCGGCCTGGCCCAGGGGCAACAGGGGCCGTTGCAGCCGTACCAAGGGTTGATCGAGGTCGGCACACCCGCTCGCCAGGCTGGCGCTGATGCGGTGGGCAAAGGGATGGCTGGCATCCACCACCCAGGTAAAGCCCTCCCCACCCCTGCGGGCGGCGAGCAGCTCCTGGGCCAGGGCTGCCTGCCCAGCCAGGGCGCCCACCCACAGCTCCTGGCCGGCGGCGGTGCCGTAGGCCCTTGCCGCCTGGGGGCTGACCACACTGATCCTGAGCCGCCAGCCGCGCTGCAACAGGACTTGGGCAAGCACCGGGCCCTCGCCCGTCCCGGCGAACAGCCAGATCCGCCCGCCCCTGGCCCCGACCCATGGAGCGGCGTGCATCAAGATGGAATCAGCAATCCGAAGGTATCGGAGTGAATCACTGTTTGCTTGAGGTGGAGGTGCTGGAGGCCCCACAGGTGCGTTACACCCAGGACAACCAAACGCCAGTGGCCGAAATGGCCGTGCGCTTTGCCGGCCTGCGGCCGGAGGATCCCCCTGGCCAAATCAAAGTGGTCGGCTGGGGAAATCTGGCCCAGGACCTGCAGAACCGTGCCCAAGCGGGCCAGCGACTGGTGGTTGAAGGGCGCCTGCGCATCAACACCGTAAGCCGGGCGGATGGAGTGAAAGAGAAGCGGGCTGAGATCACCCTGGCGCGGCTCCACCCCCTTGGGGAAGCTACCCATCAGGGCACAGCCAGTGGGGCGGGGATGGCAGCGAGGCCAGAAGCGGCCCCGACAGCGGCTGCGGCGCCCCGCAACGTGCCCCGGCCGATCCACCAAACCAGCCAAGCTCCCCGGCCAGACCCGGAGGCCACAAGTCGCAGTACGGCGGTGGCCACCGAAAAGCCACCGGTCTGGAACACCTCGCCCCTGGTGGCCGACGACCTGCTCGATGGGGACGACGACATCCCCTTCTGAACATCGTCGAGGCGCCGTATCAACCCTAGCCATCTCAACCCAGGGGAAACCTCTCGTTGGCCTGGTCCAACATCTGCCCCAACTCCCGCTCCAGGGCCGCCAGATCCAGGCGCCACTGGGACCAGCGCCCACTATCCAACTGCCGCAGCAGCCACTGACGGTCCTGGGCCAGAGAGGCGATCAGGGTTGCCGTGTCCTCAGCTTCAACCGGTTGCTCGCCCTTTGGATCGGGGGCAGGCTGGGACGACGGGAAGGAGCTGGCCATGGAAAGTGATCCCGATCCCAGAGGATGTCGCCATCTTGCCCCCTGCTGCAGGAGGATGGGGCCATGCAAGCCCTTTTTTCCCCCGGTTCGCTGATCACCGTGGCTGGAGCGGTTCTCACCGTGATCGGCTCGGTTGCTTACCTCACTGACAGCCCGAACCTCAGCCTGCCAGCGATTTTCTATGGCATACCTGTGCTGCTGGGAGGTCTGGCGCTCAAATCAGCCGAGCTGCCCCCGGCCCGCCGTCTCACGGACCCGACCCTGTTGCGCCCCTTGCGCGACTTGCCCGAGAATGAAAGTCTGCGCAAGTTGCTTGAGGATGTGAGCCGCTGGCGTTACGGCCAGAAAGCCCACCTGGAATCGTCCCTGGAGGCTCTCAAGCTCTGGGATGAGGACAAACCTCCCCAGCTGGAATCGATCGAGGAGATCCAGCAGGACAACGGCTACGGACTCCGCCTGTTGTTCAGCTGCCAGGGTGTGCCATTCCAGCGGTGGCAGGACCGGCAGGATCGGCTTGGACGTTTCTTCGGACCTGGCCTGATGGCTGAACTAAGCCAACCGGATTCGGCCCACCTGCTGCTCACCCTGCTGCCCAACGCCAGCCCACCCGCCACCGCCGCTCCGTGAGTCAAGACCACACCGTCAGCCAGGCCGACAGCCTGCGGGTTTCCGTCCTCAGTGAAGCCCTGCCTTTCATCCAGCGCTTTGCGGGACGCTGCATGGTGGTGAAGTACGGCGGTGCGGCGATGGTGCGGGAGGACCTGCGCGAGGCGATCTTCCGGGACCTGGTGCTGCTCAGCTGCGTTGGCGTCAAGGTGGTGGTGGTCCATGGCGGTGGGCCGGAGATAAACACCTGGCTCGAACGCCTCCAGATCCAGCCTGAGTTCCGCGAGGGGCTACGGGTGACGGACTCGCAAACCATGGATGTGGTTGAAATGGTGCTCGTCGGGCGCCTCAACAAACGCATCGTCAATGGGCTCAACTTGGTGGGGGGCCGGGCGGTTGGGCTGGCGGGCGGCGATGGCGGCCTGGTCACGGCCCGCACCCTCGGGGATGGCACCCACGGGCTGGTGGGGGACGTGGCCCATGTCGATCCAAGCGTGCTGCTGCCGCTGCTGGAAAACGGCTACATGCCGGTAATCTCCAGCGTCGCCCCCGACCCGGCCGGCCAGGTGCACAACATCAATGCCGACACGGTGGCCGGCGAGCTGGCTGCGGCGCTCCAGGCCGAAAAACTGATCCTGCTCACCGACACCGTGGGCATATTGCGGAACAAAGATGATCCGAATTCCCTAATCCCCCAGACCACCCTGGCCGAGGCCCGTGGGCTGATCGCCAGCGGGGTCGTGGCCGGCGGCATGACCCCCAAGACCGAATGCTGCATCCGTGCCCTGGCCCAAGGTGTGGGGGCCGCCCATATCCTTGATGGCCGGGTGCCCCATTCCCTGCTGCTTGAGGTCTTCACCAACGCGGGCATCGGCACGATGGTGGTGGCCTCCGCCAAGGGCCTGACCAAAGCCTCCGGCCCCGCGCCCTTCTCCTGACGCGGCCATGACGACGGACCCCCTCCAACTGGCCAGAGTCGCCCTTGATCGTGGCGAGTACGGCCAGGTGCTGCGTTTGCTTGAGCCCCTCTGTGCCAGTCACCCAGCCACCAGCCCCGAGGGGGGGCGTCTGAGATTGCTGATGGCCACTGCCCTGATGGGCCAAGGCCGCACCGATAGCGCCGCCGCCTGCTGTCGCAGTATGCATGGGTGCCACGACCAGCTGCTGCGCCAGCAGGCCCGGGATCTGCTGCAAGTGCTGGAGGCCCCTGAGCTGAACCGACCCAGGGAATGGTCCCTCACCCTGCCGAGCCTGGCCAGCGCCCCGCCCCTGGAAAAGCTGAGCCGGGGGCGGTGGCGCCAGAGCCGCCCCGCCGCACCGGAGCCGGAAGCCCCGCCACCAGTCGGTCCCCTTGAGGCCCCGCGCGGCTTTGCCGTCCTGGTAGTGGCCCTGCTGCTGTCAGTGCTCCTTTCCCAAGTGTTGGGGGGCTGCATGCGGGTGCAAAGCGAAATCCATTTCGCCGGGCCGGGTCGGCTGCAGATCAGCCATGCCCTCCGCCCGGCCAGCGGCAGCCCCTCCCCCCTGCAACAACGTTTCGTCGAGGCCCTGGGCCAAAGCCGCAACGGCGGCTTTCAACGGCATCGTCAGGGGGGCCAGGAAATCTTGCAAACCCGTGTGCTGGCTGCCCCCCAGGCCCTGGCAGCCCTAGGCCAAAGCCTCAGCCTGATCGGCGAGCTGGCGGCCACGCCGCTTGCCCCGCCCACCCTGGAGTTGCGCGAACGCAACTGGCTGGTGGGCGTGCGCCAGCATCTGCTCCTGGATCTGGACCTCACCGCAGTGCCGAACCTGCCGGGGCTGCAGCTGGAAGTACTGCTTGATCCTGTGGCACCAGGGGATGTGCGGCGGGCCGAGCCCCTCGCCATCCGAACCGATTTGGAAAACAGCACGGCCAGCTACCCCCGGGAAACCGGCTTTGGCAAGCGACTGGGGAGGGTGCTCTGGCCCCTGCAAAGCGGCCGCCGCAACACCCTGGAACTGGAATGCTGGCGGTGGAGTCCCCTGGGCCTAGGCAGCCTGGTCATCGCCCTGTTGTTGGTGCTCTCCCTGGCCCTGCAACGGCTGCGGGTGAGCCTTGGCTTCGGCCTGCCCGAACTGCCGGCCTAGCCATAGGCAGCGAAACCCATTGGCCTTGCCCCCTTAGAGGTTGAGCGGGTCCGGATCGATGGCCAGGGAAACCTTTTGGGGCAAAAGGGCCCGCAGCTCCTGTTCCGGCGGCAGGGGCAAGGGGGAGCCAGCGGGACCGTGCAACAGCACCTGCCAGCGGCTGCGACCAGCTACTCGCGCCACGGGAGCGGGAGCGGGGCCAATCGCCATCCAACCCTCCTGCTCCAGCCGGGGCCGAATCATCTCCACCAGGGCCGTGGCGGTGGTGGCCGTGGTGGCGGCAGAAACCCCAGCCAGCCGCAGCAGACAAGCCCGGGCGAAAGGGATCTGGCCCCCCGTCCGCCTGAGGGCCAGTTCCTCGGCGAGAAACCGCTCGTAACGGCCATCGACCAGGTGGCGGATGACGGGATGATCGGGGTTGTAGGTCTGCACCAATACCTGGCCCGGGCGTTCGCCCCGGCCAGCCCGACCCGCCAACTGCAGCAACAGCTGGAGGCATTGTTCGGAAGCCCGCAGGTCAGGTCGGTGCAAGAGACCATCGGCGGCCAGCACGACCGCCAGGGTCACCTGGGGCAGATCCATCCCCTTGGCGAGCATCTGGGTACCCACCAAGACATCGGCCTCGCCGGCGGCGAAGCGTTCGAGCAGACGGCGATGGCCATCCCGTCCCCTGGTGGTGTCATGGTCAAAACGCAGCAGCCGCAGGTCCGGGAGTTCACTGGCCAACTGTTCCATCACCCGCTGGGTTCCCGCGCCGAAGGGCTTGAAGGCGGTGGAACCGCAATGGCCGCAGCTATCGCTCCTCTCCTGGCGGTGGTTGCACCAATGGCAGCGCAGCCATTCGTGTCCATCCCGGCGTCGGTGCACGGTTAAGGCCACATCACAGTGGGGACAGAGCACCGCCTCTCCACAACTGCGACAGCTCAAAAAGGTGCGATAGCCCCGCCTTGGAACCAGCACGACAGCCTGTTCGCCTCGTCCTGCGAGACGGCCCAGGGACTCCCTCAAGGGAAAGCTGATCAGGCGGCGATTGCCTGCCGCCAACTCGGCGCGCATGTCCACCACATGAACCGGGGGCAACGAGCGCCCCTGGATGCGCTCCGGCAAGCGCAACAGGCGACATTGGGCCTGGGGTTCGTGGCTGGCCCACCAGGTTTCCAGCGATGGGGTGGCGCTGCCCAGGACCAGCCGGGCCCCGGAGCGCCGGGCCCGCAGACGGGCCACATCCCTGGCGTGATAACAGGGCATGGGACTCTCTTGTTTATAGGAGCCGTCATGCTCCTCATCCAGCACGATCAACCCCAACGCACCCAGGGGCAGAAAAACCGCTGAGCGGGTACCCACCACCAGCAGGGGCTTGCGCCCGGCGGCCTCCAGGCAGGCCCGCCAAACCGCCACCCGCTCCCGCTCGGCCATGCCACTGTGGTATTCGAGTACCAAGCTGCCGAAGCGGCGGCGGCAGCGATCCAAAAGCTGGGGGATCAAGCCGATTTCGGGGGCGAGCAGCAGCACGCTGCTGCCAGCATCTAGCTGGCGGGCGGCAGCCTGGAGGTACACCTCCGTCTTGCCCGATCCGGTCACCCCCCAAAGCAGGAACTCATCCAGCCCCGTCCCGGCGCTGATGAGCGCAACGGCTTCATCCTGGGCAGGGCTGGGATGGGGGGGCGACTTCAGCGGGCCACCGTCGCGCCGGGCCGCCCCAGCCCCCCCGGCCACGGCAGCGGACCGGCTCAGCCGCTGCCGCACGATCAGCCCTCGGCGCTCCAGGGCCGACAACACACTGGCGCTGCATCCGACGGCGGCAAGCAGATCCTTTTGGGCCACCGCCTGCTTGTGGGTGGCCAGATGGGCCACCACTTGCCTTTGGCGCTCCGGCAGGTCGGCCAGTCCGTCGGCTGTTGTGTCCGCCGCATCCGCCAGTCGCAACGTCAGCAGCTGCGGCTCCGCCGCCACCGGTTCCCGCCGAGCTGCGGATCGCTGGCCCAGCCATCCTGGGGGCAGCACACTGCGCAAGGTGCGAAAGAGACTGGTATGGGTGGCCTGGGCCACTTCAGCCACCAGGTCTTGCCAACCTGGATCGATGGCGGCGGCTTGCAACACCGTTTCGATGGGCTGCAGGACCAGCTCCGCCAGCTCACCGCTGAGGGTGGTGGGGAAGCCAACGACCAGGCCGGAGTGGCGTCTCCCCTGGAGCCGAACCAGCACCAGGTCCCCAAGCCGAAGGGGCCACTCCTTGGGGTTGGCATAGGTGAAGATTCGTCCCTCCCTACCGGCCTCCAGCCAGACTTCAACCCAGGTCGGCGCAGAGGGGGCGACCGCTGGTGCGCTCACGGCAGGCCGTCCCAATCTTGCAAACCTCTCACTCCATTCCTAGAATGTCGCTGTTGGGCAGTCCCACAGACTGCCGTCGGAACCAGGCAGAGTTCCGTCCATCAAGAAGTTCAACGGG
>JBIIRU010000342.1:0-2966 GCA_044341355.1 Cyanobium sp.
CGCGCCCGGTGTCCGTGAGGCTGGAAAGGTCGTCCCGGCCCTGGATGCGGTCCTCCAGGTTGAAGCTGCTGAGTCCATGGCGAACCAGCACGAGACGAAGGGACACGGCCACTTGGGGGAGTGGCGCCATCGTATGGGAGGGGCCCCAGCCAGGCCCTCGCCTCCGGCCGGCGCGAGACAATCCTCTGGCTTGTTTCCCGAGGCCCTGCGGTTGTCTGGTCCCCCACCTTTGCCGCTTCCAGATGCAGGCGTCCCCCTGGCAAGCCCCTACTGGAAACGGCTGCTGGCCCTGCTGGCCCTGGCCCTCAGCCTGGTGCTGTGGACCGAGGGATTGCTGGGCAGCCTGGAGCGACCTTCGGTGCTGGATGCCCTCGGTGTGCGCCAGATGGAGGTGGCGGCCCTGGCGGCGGAGGGGCTGCCGGCCCCTTGGCGGGCCGTGTTGGTGGGCGACGATCCCCGGGGGGCCTTGAGCCAGGAGCTGGATCGCCAGATCAAGGCGTCGGGCCAGGGCGCCAGTGCTGTGCAAAGCCTGGAGATGGCCCTCCTGGATTCAGCCACGGCAACGGACCCGACGCGAGCCCTTACCGCCTCGGTCACCGGATTGCTGGACCAGGTGGATGGGGCCCGCCAGCCCCTGCTCAAGGCCCTGCTGCGGGGCCAGCCCGTGGCGGCCGGCGAGCGCGCCCAATTGCTGGCCCCTTGGGGCCAGGAGCCGATGCTGGAGCAGCTGACCTGTGAGCGGCTCGGGGGGCCTGCCAGCGGCTGCCCTGCCCAGCGCCAACGCCGCCATCTGCAGATCCAGTACCTGGGGATCAGCGTGCTGCCCGTGGTCTTGATGATCGTTGGAGGGCTTCTGCTGCTGCGCCAGCTCTGGCGCTTCTACCGCGGTCAATTGGCGCCGGCGCCCCCGCTCCAGGGTCCGTTGCTTTCCGCCGTGGATGCCACCTTGCTGATTGCGGGGGGGTTCGTGCTTGTGGGGGAGGTGCTGCTGCCGGCCCTGCTGCAAGGCCCTACTCAGGCGCTGGTGCAGAAGATAACCCTGGCGCCCGCTCGGGCCCAGGGCCTGCAGGTGCTGATCCAATACCTGGTGTTGATGCTGGCGCCCCTGCTGATCCTGCACCTGTTGCTGCGGGGCCGGGAGGCCCCTGATGGTGGCTGGTTGCAATGGCGTTGGCGGCCCCTGTTCAAGGCCCTGACTGAAGCCATCGGCGCCCTGTTGATGGTGATGCCCCTGGTGGCCTTGGCCAGCTGGCTGCTCAGTTTGGTGTGGAGTGAACCGGGGGGTAGCAATCCACTGTTGGAATTGGTTTTCCACAGCGGCGATCGGGTCGCTTTGCTCTGCCTGGGCTTCACCGCCACGGTGCTTGCTCCCCTTTTTGAGGAAACCCTGTTCAGGGGGGTGCTGTTGCCGGTATTGGCGCAGCGGCTGGGCGGGCTTGGGGCTGTGTTGGCCAGTGCGGCGGTCTTCGCCCTGGCCCACCTCAGCCTGGGGGAGCTGGTCCCCCTGTTTGTGCTGGGCGTTGGCCTTGGCTTGCTGCGTTGGCAAACTGGGCGCCTGGCTCCTGGTGTCTTCATGCATGGGTTCTGGAATGCCCTGACTTTCATCAACCTGATTTCCCTGGCTGGTTGACGGCGGCTTGCCCCAGGGGGCCCTGGGTGGTTCACTTGCACATCAATGCTTCGGTGGACTTTCCGTGGTTGCCACCCTGTCCCAACCCCAGCCCCCCCGGCGCAACGGCGGCCGGCGAGCGAGGCGGCCGGGGTCTGGCGGCGACCCAAGCGCCGCCAGACCCCTGCGCAAGGCATCGGCGATTTTGCGTGAATCCCTGACCGCCAGGCCGGTGGAGCGGCAGTCGCCCCTCCTGGCGGATCTGCACCGGGTCACATCCGGTGCCCTGCTTGGGCTGGGCCTGTCGACCCTTGTCCTAGGTGGGTTGACCGTCTATTGGCAGAACCAGTGGGCCACTAGCTTTCAGCGACTCGAAGCCTCCAAGTCCCTTGAGCACCGCCTGCAGCAATCCGCGGCCGTCCTTGAGCAGCACCACCTGGGCGTCGCTGGTCGCCCGGGGCTTTTGGTGCCCACCAGTAGTGAAAAGCTGATTCATTTGTCGGCCCCAGGAGACTCCGCAGTTCTGAGGCCGGGTCTCCTGGCTCGCTTGAGGATGGGCCCCGTGCCCGCAGGGTACTGATGGCACGTTCCACCACCCGGCGCCATCCCCCCGGGGGGGCTGGCCGTTCGGAGCTGCGCAGCGTCAGCCAGCGCGGATCCGCACCCAGGTCCCGTCATCCCCGCGTCCGGGCCCAGCCACCCCAGACCAGTCACCGCTTGATCCTGGTGTTTCTGGTCCTGGTTTCTGCTTTGGCAGGGCTGGGTTTTCGTCTGGCCTGGTTGCAATTGATAGATGGCAATCGGCTGCGGGCCAAAGCCAGGGAGATCCAAACCCACACCACCAAACCGATCGGGATCCGCCGCACGATCGTCGATCGCACCGGACGTTTGGTGGCCCTTGATGAAGAGCGTTTCGTGCTCTGGGCCCATCCGCGCTATTTCAATTTTCCGGGTGATCCGCCCCAGGGGGTGCGCCCCGTGGTCGATGTGGCAGCCCGCCTGGCCCAGGTCCTGGCTTTGCCCGAGCGGGATCTGCTCGAACGCTTTGGGGACAGGCGCAGCGGTGTCAAGCTGGCCACCGGCCTGGATCCGGAAACCGCCCAACGGGTTCGGGCCTTGGGCATCAGCGGCCTCGACCTCCAGGCCTATCCCCAGCGCATCTATCCCCAGGGATCCCTTTTTGCCAATGTGGTCGGCTTCCTCAATTTGGAGAGGGTGCCCCAGGCGGGGCTCGAACAAAGCCGTGATAGCGAACTTCGGCGCCAGGAAAGCGCCGTGACCATGCGCCGCGGCGCCGACGGAACCCCCTTGCCCGATGGGTTGCAGCCCGGTGCCCTCTACGGCGACGATTTGCGTC
>JBIIRU010000343.1:0-2953 GCA_044341355.1 Cyanobium sp.
CCAGTTGGCCGCCCGTGCTCCCGGCTTCGACCAGGTGCTCGGCGGCGATGGCCGCTTCACGATGGCCGACTTCACCAGCCTGGCCTGACGCCCAGCGCCTGCAGGTCTGGCTTCAACGAGCAGGGAGTAAATGCCAGCAACACAATAAAGTGCCTGAGAAACAATCAAGCGCGGGGATCAATTACCGCGCTTTTTTATTGTCTGTTTGACGATATGGCGGGCACCTTTCTCGGTGAAGAAGTCGAATTTGTCGCCGCCGAAGCGGCCAATATCGCTTTGTAGCCATTTTGCTGCGCTCTAGCAGCCAGTTGTCGGTCCTGATGGGGACAACCTTAAGTGTTGGCTGTCTCCTCTCACTGACCCGCCACCTCATTGCCTAGATCGGTGCCTGAATTGGCGACCGCCTCTGCACTGAGGCTCCAGAGCTCGCCGGCCAAAAAATCATTGCGGGCCTCCAGGCTGATCTCGCTGACTGCAAAGCGCAGCCGCCCCGGACCCAGCACCCGGTTGCTCAAGTACTGGAAACCAACGGGATCCGGCGGTGACGAGGTGGCCAGGCCCGCCAGCAGGGCGCCGGCCCGCTGGGGTGTTTCGGTCAGTCGCAACAGGTCGCGGGCGATCAAGGCAAACAGGGCCTGCCCAAAGGGGTTTTGGCTGCGGCTATAGCGGAAGAAGCCGCCGCTGCCGCGGGGGATCACCAGCCCCGGGCTCCAGGCCAGCACCGGCAGGGTCTGGCCCTGTTGCCGCAGTTGGCGCTCCACTTGCCGCGCCATCAGCAGATTGCAGAGCTTGCTGTCTTTGTACGCCTTCTCGGCATTGAACAGACCGCCATCGAGCATCGCCGCGCCGGGGCCCTGGCGCAGCCCGGCCAGATCGCCCAGCCCAGCGGGTTGCCCCACCTTGCCGCCGGCGCTGCTGGGGTCATGCACTTCCGAGCCGGTGACCACCAGCCGCGGCGCGGTGCCCCGCAGCAGCAGGGGCAGCAGGCGCTGCAGCAGGGCCTGGTGGGCCAGGTGGTTCACGGCGACCGTAAGCTCAAAACCCTGCACCGACCAGCGCGGTTCGCTGGCGCCGCTGTATTGCAGGCCGGCATTGAGCACCAGGCTGTCGATCGGCTCCCCAGTCGTCAGCAGGTCTGCTGCGCAGCGCTCGACGCTGGCGAGATCAGCTAGGTCGCAGATCGGCGTCGCCAGCCTGCCCCCCAGGGGTTGCTCCATCAGGGGATGGTCCCCCGGGGCTTGCTCCGCCAGTGGCGCCAGCACCTGGCCGAGGCGAACGGCGCTGGCGGCATCGCGGCAGGGCACGGTGAGGCGATGGCCGGCCGACAACAACCGCATGGCGGCCTGCAAACCGATGCCCGAGTTGCCACCGGTGAGCAGCACGTGCCGCGGCGGGCCAAGGGCGGCGGCGTTGGCAGCCTTTTGATCACCATCAGCAGTCATAACTTCGTTAGTGACCAAAGGCCTTTCAGCATTCCAGCTTGGCGGGGTTGCCACTGGGGCGTTGTCTGCCGCCAAGTTTGCTTGCCTCCACCAACCCTGCTTGCCTCCTCTTCAGGCTTCCGGATTATCGAACGACGACTGAGCCATCAGCGTCAGGAAGAACTGGAGTCGGGCTCGATTGGTGGGATTGGGGTCGAGTTGGACTCGGCCGGAAAGCAGTGCTGCTTGATCAAGGCGCTCAAAGCTTTCTCTCTGGCGTTCTCGCGCCATGGCCTCCGGCCGACTTCGTCTACAGCTGCTCGGTTTCTTTCTTGATCTGCTCGATCTCGCTCTCGAGCTGTTTCATTCGTACCTCGTGCTGCATCTTGCGCTGCTCGTATTCGGGATCGCGACGCCAGTTCAGCGTCGCGCCCAAGTGGCGCGCCGTATTGCACGCACCCAGTAATAATTGTCGCCACCGAGGCAGCGATGCAAGGGATTCCCCATTGCTGCTGGAGGCCGATGCTGTGGCCGGCGAGGGTGATGTGGTCATAGGACGAAAACAGGGCGATCAGGCCGAGAACGAAACCACCAATGGCCTGGGTGAGACCGAAGCGGTCGAGACCGAACCAGACGAGGTTGAGGCGCCAGGGGCGCTGAGATGGGAGTGATTCTGGCCGATCTGACGGGCTTGCGGCGTCTGGGACGGCCGAGTCCGTCGCACCAGCGTCGGGGGGATCGGGGTTGGCGGGCACAGGATCCGGTGGGTGGCGGTTGGGTGTTCCCAAGAGATCAGTGCCACCTGTTGTTGTTTCTGTCTCACCGCCACGTCTGTCTCAGCGCCTCGTCTGTCTCAGTACCAACGCCTGGGGATACTGACGCCGCAGGGTCGCCATCTACTGGCCATCCCCCACCAACGCTGGCGAGCCTGGCGAATTGCTCAAGCGTTGGCGCCTTGGCTTTCAGCCGCACTCCCAAGACGTTCGCTTCAATCAAGGGAGAGAGTCGCTGCTGGGAGAGCTGATCTTTGATCAATAATTGGCGATAGCGGTCAACTAAGTGTTACCGCTGCTGTTCGCTGCAGAAGCTGCGATCCACCAGCAAGGGCCGTACGGGGATTGGCGCCAGTTAGCTCAAGAGTGAGGCCAGAACCAGCTGGGTGATCCAGCAGGCGCCAAGCACCGCCATGGAGAAGGGGCTCGTTGGCCATCGGTTGTTTCCACAGGGTTTGGGCCTTACTGAGCAGGGCGCCATCAGCCTGGGGTGGTTTGGCAGCGGCAGCGATGCCTTGCGGTTCGCCGTAGCCCCGCTGCCGGGCCAGGGCCTGCATCGGCTCGGAGCTGGCGAATTGGGCAAACCGTTGCAGGGCCTGCCGCTCTTGGGCTGTGGTCCAGGGAAAGGCGGCCAATGGTGAATTCTGGGGCGTGCCGAAGGGCACCTCCACCAGATCCTCGAAGCCCGGTTGCTGCTTCAGTTGAGTAAAGCTCTGGTGCGCCATCACGACCGCATCGAAGCGACTGGGCTGGCTTTTC
>JBIIRU010000344.1:0-2943 GCA_044341355.1 Cyanobium sp.
GGGTTGGTGTCATCTGCGCCAACTCTCCATTCATCCCGAATTGGTGGGCGATCTCTGGTGTCACCACTGGACCTCCCGCCCGCCCCGTTTGCCGTTGCTCTCAGGCGGTGGGACATGGGGCCACGGCCATCAAGGCGCAGCTTTTCAACAGTTGTCACTTGACTCGCTGGCCATCGAGAACTGAGGTCTGCCCGAAGGACGCAAAAGGTGTCTGCAGAACTTTGCATTGGGCCGGTTGTCCCCCATAATCGCTACTCATACTTTTTTGTCCTTTCCGCCAGGAGGTTCCCTGCATTGGTCGTATCGCAAGCGACTAGGGGTCGCACCCAGATTGAACTGATGGTTTCGCAGCTCGACTGCGAGACCATTGCCCTGCCCACGGGCGCCACGATTTATCAAAGGGGGGCCGCCGCCAAGGCAATTTATGGCGTGCGGCGGGGCATCGTCGAACTGATTGATCCGGAGGGGGAGAAAACCTGCTTCCGTCCAGGCGAGATCTTTTGCTATCAGGACATCGTCTGGCACAACGGTGGCCACCGCAGTGATGCCCATGCCCTCACCCCCGTGGAGGTGCTGCGCCTGGATCGGCTCCGCTTCATGAATCTGCTCCACAACCATCCAACCCTGGCGCTGCAGCTGATTGGCCAGCAGCACGAGCGCCTGCGGGAGCAGCGCACCAGCGGCACCTGCTGCTACTGAGAGCAGGCTTGTGGTGATGCCCCGCCGCCGTGGGCCTGGCCCAGCAGCAGCAACAGGCTGCGGGTCACCTTGGCGGCGAGCACGGCGCTGACGCCGCTGCTGTCCAGCTGGGGAGCAAGTTCCACCACATCGGCGGCCACCAGCTGGTGGTGTCTGAGTTCATCGACAACCAGGGCGAAGTCCGGCCAGAAGAAGCCCCCGGGTTCGGGGGTGCCGGTGCCCGCCAGGACCGCGGGGTCAAACCAGTCCAGGTCAACGGTGAGATAGATGGGGCGGCCCCGCAGCGGCCGCAGGCTGGCGGCCAGGGTTTCCAGGCTCACCAGCCGGTCCGTTGTTGATCGCAATTCGGCAAATTCCTGGCGGGTGCCGCTGCGAATGGCGATCTGGCGCAGGTCGCCGCTGGGCAGCACCTCCAGGCAGCGCCGCATGGCGCAGGCATGGCTGTGGCGGCTGCCCAGCCAGGTGTGGCGCAGGTCGGCATGGGCATCCAGTTGCACCAGGGCCAGGTTCGGATGGCGGGCGGCCACCGCCGCCACGGCGCCGCTGCTGATCGAGTGCTCTCCGCCCAGCATCAGCGGCGCCAGGCCCAGTTCCAGCACCCGGGTCGTGGCGGCCTGCACCGCCTTGATCACGGGCTCGGGGTCGCCAAAGGGGATCGCCACCGCCCCGAGGTCGGCGAAGGCCAACTCCTCCAGGTCCAGGTCCAGTTGGGGGCAGTAGCTCTCCAGCCCGGCGCTGACGTCCCGGATGGCGGCGGGGCCGAAGCGGGTGCCGGGCCGGAAGGAGGTGGTGCCGTCGTAGGGCACCCCGAACAGGCCGACCACGCAGCCCGCTGGATCTCGCTGCGCCCCCATGAAGATGGCGCCTTCGGTGTCAAAGCAGGCGCTGGCGGCGGCTGCCGCGGCGGTTGCGGAGGGGGCGGCGAGGGGCTGGGACATGGGGTGAAACGCGGCGGCGGCCGCCACGGCGGATCCGGCGATTGTGGTGGAGGCCCGGATCAGCCGGCCAGCTCCCGCTCCACAAAGGCCGGCACCGCCCCGAAGGCTCCCTGCTGCCAGCGGGGGCTCCAGATCTGGCAGCCGGCCGCCACCGCCGCCGCCCGGGCCGGGTCGGCGTTGAGGTAGCGGGGGCCATCAATGGCGGCGAAGGTCCAACTCCACCAGCCGCTGGGGTACATGGGCACCCAGCCGTAGAGGGGATCGGCGTGGCCGAACACCTGCCGCAGCAGCCGCACTATGGCGATGTGCACATCCCGGAAGGCCTCCGGCGATTCGCTTTGGGTGGCGAAGACCCCGCCCGGCCGCAGCAGGCGGCGGCAGTGCTCGAAGAAGGCGCGGTTGAACAGGCCCTCGGCCGGTCCGGCCGGATCGGAACCGTCAACGATCACCACGTCGTAGCTGGCAGCCGGGGCATTGGCCACCCAGGCGATGCCATCACCGACGGTGAGCTGCAGGCGCGGATCGCTCCAGGCGCCGCCGCCGATGGCCGCCAGGTGCCGCTGGCTCAGCTCCACCACCAGCCCATCGATCTCCACCAGGTCGAGATGGCGGACCTGCGGGTGGCGCAGGCATTCGCGGGCGGTGCCGCCGTCACCGCCGCCGATCACCAGCACCCGCTCGATGCTGGCGGCGCCGCAGAGGGCCGGGTGCACGATTGATTCGTGGTAGTGGCGTTCCTGGCGTTCGGCGGTCATCCAGCAGCCGTCCAGCAGCAGCCCCTTGCCATAGGTCTGGCTGTCGATGATCGTCACCCGCTGGTAGGCGCTCTGGCGCTCTTCGATGACGCTGGCGGCCAGGCCGTAGCGCACGCCATTGAGCTCTTCATCCACCCAATGGGTGTTGTCGGCCCCAGGGGCGGGGGGTTCGGTAGGGGGCATGGCAGGGGGGGCCGGGACCGCGGTTCTGATGGCGTCCAGCTAAACCTTGACCAGTCCCGCTTGTCACCCCAGCATGGTTGTTTCCCGTCGGGAGCTGCGGATCCAGGCGGCGGTTTTTGCTGTCGGCTCGGCTGAGGTGCGGTTGCGGTGATGGAGCCCTTGCCGATTGATCGGGATGTGGTGATCCCCGCTGAAGAGCTGGGCTGGCGCTTCTCGCGGGCCTCCGGACCCGGCGGCCAGGGGGTGAATACGACCGATTCGCGGGTGGAATTGCGGTTTGATCTGGCCCGCTCCCGATCGCTGCCGGAGGGTCTGCGGCGCCGGGCAATGGAACGCCTGGCCCCCCAATTGGTGGCCGGCGTGCTGGT
>JBIIRU010000345.1:0-2933 GCA_044341355.1 Cyanobium sp.
ACAATCCCTCGGTGAATGACCATCTCCGCGAAATGGACGTGCAGTTCATTTCCGTGGATGAGGGGATCAAGGATTTTTCCGAAGTCGGCACCGGCGATGTGGTGATCTTGCCGGCCTTCGGTGCCACAGTGCAGGAGATGCAACTCCTCAACGAACTCGGCTGCCACATTGTTGACACCACCTGCCCCTGGGTCTCGAAAGTGTGGAACAGCGTCGAGAAACATAAAAAGCATTCCTTCACCTCGATCATTCATGGCAAGGTGAAGCACGAAGAAACCCTGGCCACCAGCTCTTTTGCCGGCACCTATCTGGTAGTGCTCGACCTCAAGGAAGCCCGTCTCGTCTGCGACTACATCCTTGCCAGCGCTGATGGCCAGGGCGATCGCGATGCTTTCATGGCCCGCTTCGCCACAGCCTGCTCGCCAGGTTTCGATCCAGACCGGGACCTGCTGCGGCTGGGGGTGGCGAATCAAACGACCATGCTCAAAAGTGAAACCGAGGAGATCGGCCGACTGTTTGAGCGAACCATGCTGCAACGCTTCGGCCCCAACCTGCTGGATGAGCATTTTCTCGCCTTCAACACTATTTGTGATGCCACCCAAGAGCGCCAGGATGCCATGTTTGCCCTGGTTGATGAACCGCTGGATTTGATGGTGGTGATCGGTGGCTATAACTCTTCCAACACCACCCACCTGCAGGAGATTGCCGTCAGTCGCGGTATTCGTTCGTATCACATCGATACCCCCGAACGCATCGGCCCCGGCAATCGCATCGAACACAAACCCCTGGAAGCCGACCTGCAGGTGGTGACTCCCTTTCTTCCCGATGGGTCGATCCGGGTCGGCATCACCTCCGGCGCCTCCACTCCAGATCGGGTCGTGGAAGATGTGATCCGCCGCCTTATTCACCTCTGTGCCCCGGCGGATCGGGCGACAGTCCTTGGGGCCGATCCTGTCCCATAAGATTGCCCCCGCTTCGCTCCCCTGGTTCCCCAGGCCGAGCCCCTCCAACCCACCTTTGGGACTTCTCTCCACCCTTGGATGCCCTTTCCCCTGTCCCCTTTGGTTTCGCCCGCCTTGACTGATCAAGCTGCCGATTCCGGGATTGAGGCGGGCCAGGATGGGAGACATACCACCTTGCGCCTTAGCGGCGATCCGCAAGTGCGTCGTTATGCCAGCCACTTTGCCGATCTGATGGAAATGCGGGCCCCCGCCGACGTCGTGGGCCGCTACCTCGATCGCCATGAGGATTGGTTTCGGCGTTGCGCAGCTCCCATGGCCGTGGCCTCCCTGGACCGCGACGCCTATCTGTTGACCTTGGGGCGGTTCGGCAATTTCGGCTTCGAGGTCGAGCCCACCATCGCTCTGGAATTGCTGCCCCAGGACAACGGCGTCTACGAGATCGTCACCCTGCCGATTCAAGAGCAAAGCCCCAGCCTGCAGGGGCTATACGACGTCGATTTCAACGCCTCCCTACGGCTTGACGAAACCGACCTCCAGGCCCTGAGCGCGGCCGGTGCCGTGGAGGTTTCCAACGAGGAAGTGGACCGACTCATGGCCCACACCCTGGTGCGCTGGCAACTAGATCTGGCGGTGTGGATCCGATTGCCCTCGATGCTCAACCTCTTGCCCGAGCGACTGGTGCAGAGCAGTGGCGACCATTTGTTGAAACAAATCGTCCGCCAAATCTCCCGCAAACTCACCTGGAAAGTTCAGGAGGATTTCCACGCCAACCATGGAATTCCCTGTCCCCCCCGGCGTCGAGCCCGGTTTTGACCGGCCGGATTAAACCAGGAGGGGCAAGGCAGCGGCGAACAAACTCAGGCGACTGGATTGGCCAGCACCTTGAGCAGGATTTGTGTGCCGCTGAGGGCCTGCCAAAGAAAAAGGGTCACCATGCCCATATTGAGTCCGACATGGGCCTTGCGTGCCAGCAAGTTGCCCTGCTGCATCAAAGGGGTCAGGGCGGAGGCCAGGGCCACCAGCGAAGTCATGGTAAGGCCGACCAACAGATGGGGACCTACGAAAAGCTTGCCGTTATTCAGATAGGTGACGGCCATCCCGCCGAAGGTGCCCAGCACCATCAAGGCCAGCAGCAAGCTGCTGGCCAAGTGGTGGCGACGGCCAAACTGCCCCTTGATGAGATCCTTGCGCTCCTCAGCGCTGGCGGTTCGGAGCTTCTTGGTCTTGATACCCAGGTACATCGAATAGAGCGAGAGCCCCAACAGGGCCCACATCAGTAATGGATGGAAGAAGTTGAGTTTGTAGGCCAGGGAAGGGGAGATCAGTTCAGTCATCTTGCGGGGTAAGCGTGCGTGGGATGTGAAGCTACAACTGCCGACCCCCAACTCCGCAGGGGCCGGGGAATTCAATGCAGGAAGTGCCGGCGACCGGTCATGACCATCGCCAGGCCGAGGCTGTCGCAGGCGGCGATGGAATCGGCATCGCGGAGGCTGCCCCCCGGCTGGATGATCGCGCTGATGCCATGGGCGGCCGCCAGGCGCACGCTGTCTTCGAAAGGAAAGAAGCCGTCACTGGAGAGCACGGCCCCCTGGGCCGAGGCTGCGGCCATCTCCAGGGCCGCGCGGACGGCCCCCACCCGATTGGTCTGGCCGACACCGATGCCCAGGGTGCGTCCGCCGCAGGCCACCACGATGGCGTTGGAGCGACCGTGGCGCACCACCCGCCAGGCGAAATCCAGATCGGCCCACTCCTGGGCGCTGGGCTGGCGGACGCTGACCACTTTCCATTGCTGGGGATCACTGGCACGGTCGTCGGCTTCCTGCTCCAGCAATCCGCCCAGGACGGAGCGGCGCTGCAGCCGGGGGGCGGCGGCCACCGCCGCCGCAGGCAAGGTCAGGACCCGCAGGTTGGCCTTGCTGGCCAGGATGTCCAGGGCCCCTGGCAAAAACTGAGGCGCCACCACACATTCGA
>JBIIRU010000346.1:0-2928 GCA_044341355.1 Cyanobium sp.
ATGTTGGCCTCGTAAAAGTGGAAATGGGAGCCGATCTGCACCGGTCGGTCGCCCGTATTGGCCACCGTGAGCGTGGTGACTGGCCTGCCGGCGTTGAGCTCAAGCTCGCCGGGTTCACTAAGCAATTCGCCGGGGATCAGGGGGGGCATGGGCTCAGGGGCAGACGCCGGTCCGCTCAGGTTGCACCCATTCTCTCAGTGATAGGAGAGTGCGTGGCTACGGCGCCGCCGGGAGGATCGGATCGTGGAGGGTCACCAACTTGGTGCCATCAACAAACACCGCTTCAATCTGCACCTGTTCCACCAGCTCTGGAACCCCCTCCATGACTTGATCACGATTCAGCCAGGTGGAGCCCTGCTCCATCAGTTCGGCCACACTGCGGCCATCGCGGGCCCCTTCAAGCACCTGGAAACTAAGCCAGGCCACCGCCTCCGGATGGTTGAGCTTGAGGCCGCGATGCAAGCGCCGCTCAGCCAGCAGGGCTGCGGTCACGATCAGCAGCTTGTCTTTTTCCTGGGGGGTGAGATGCATGCCGCGCTGGAGAGAGCGATCTGGCTGGATTTGCCTGGACCCACTCTGGCAGGCACAGGCGTCAATACCCATCCGTCTGCGGATCGGCCTCAAGGCCAGCGAATGGCTCCTCCTGGAAAGGCCAAACCCGCGGCCGCTCGGGGGGGGCCAGCCTGTTGGCGGACCGGATCCTGGCCCAGAGGCGGCTGAACCAGGTGCGGGCCGCCTGGCTGGAAGGTCCCCGGTAGCGGGCCACCAGCCCCTGCTCCAGGGCGCCACAGGCCAGCTCGCCAGGCAGCTCGCCGCGATCGGCTCGGCAGGCTGCCAGCAGCTGGGCCAAGGCGGCGGCCGCCAACGGCTGAGGCGCCGCCCACACCAGGGAACCGAAAACGGGCTCTGCGGCCATGCCATGGCCCTGCAGCAAACCCTCGCCGCCAAGTTCCAGGCGGTCCACCAGTTCCCAGTGGCCGCCCTCCCCGTTGGGGCCCTCGCGCTCGATCTCCAGCAGGGACCGCCAGCGTCCCTCGCCCAGGGTCTCCGCTGCGGCCGTGCGCCCCAGCCGGACTACCTCAGCCCCCAGCCAACTGGCGCCGCTGGCCAGCCACACCCGGGTGCGTTGCTCGTAGAGACCGTTGGCATAGAGCACCAGATCTTGGGGCAGCCACTCCAGGTCAGCGCCGGCCCCAACTTTGAAGCTGAGCTCCTGGCGGGCCCAGGCGCCGGCGGGGCTGAGGCGGGAGCGGCCGATCGATCCGTACACCTTTTGGGCCGCCACGCTGGTGAGCAGCACCCGGCTGCCCGGGCCGAGCTGGGCCGCGATGCTGAGCCGGTCGCCCCCCACCAGCCCTCCGGCCGTGTGCAGCAGCGGCAGTTCGCAGCGGCCATCGGCCCGCCCAAAGGGGCGCTGCACCCTGAGCGGTGCCGTGGTGCCGCCTTGGTGCTGGGTACGACCATCGGCGGCGCAGCTGAAGCGCAGCTCTGCTCTGCCATGCCATGCCCCGTCGCTGACCACAGCAATCCCCTCAACAGAGCACACTTTGGTGGGTGATGTTTCCGGAAGTCAGCCCTGTGCCTGAATCTGCGCCCTTGCCCCTGATCCTGACGCGCCGCTCCCCCCAGCCGCTGGCGCAGCCGCCGGCGCAGTCGCTGGCGCCGCCGTTGGCGCTGGCCCTTTCGGCCGATGAACGCAGCCGCTTAAGGGGCCAGCGGCGCAGTCTCTGCGGCCAGGAACTGCTCTTGCAATTGGATCGGGGCGAACCGCTGCAGCCCGGTGAGTGGCTGAGCGGGGCCAGTGCGGGTCCGGCGGTGCGGGTGATCGCGGCGCCGGAAACGCTGCTCAGGGTCCGTGCCCAGGCGCCCCTGGAGCTGCTGCAAGCGGCATATCACCTGGGCAATCGCCATGTGGCCCTGGAGCTGCGGGCCACGGAATTACGCCTGCTCGATGACCCGGTGCTGGCGGATCTGCTGGGCCGCCGGGGCCTGCTGGTCGATCGCCTTCAGGAACCGTTTTGCCCCGAGGCCGGGGCCTATGGCAGCGTCCACAGCCATGGTTGAGCAGCGGCTGCATTTGTTCCAGTTGGTCAGTCCGGCCTTGCCGGTGGGGGGGTTCAGTTATTCCGAGGGACTCGAATCGCTGGTGCAGCAAGGCCGCTTAGGCGATGCGGCAACGCTGCGCTCCTGGCTGGAGGCCGAGCTGTGGCGCGGCTGCCTCACCGTCGAGGCGGCGACGCTACCTGGCTTGATGGCGCTGCTTGAGCGGGCCCGCAGCGCCGATCCCCTGGAGGCCGAGGCGGCGCTGCAGGCGGTGGTGGAGCGGGATGGCTGGCTGCTCGCCCAAAGGGAGGCGCCCGAAGTGCGGGCCCAACAACGGCAGATGGGTGGATCTCTTTGTGGATTGCTGGCGGATCTGGGCTGGCTCCTGCCCGCTGCGGCCCCCCCCCTGGCCTGGCCCGCTGCCTGGGCCTGGGCGGGGGTCTGCTTGCAACTTGATCCCGGCGAGCTGGTCGAGGCTTTTCTATACAGCTGGGTCGCCGGCCAACTCAGCGCCGCCCTGCGGCTTGTGCCCCTGGGCCCCACCCAGGCCCAGGGCCTGCAACTCGCCCTGGCGCCGCTGCTGGCCCAGCGGGCCCGGGAGCTTGCCAATGCCGATCCCGCCAGCCTCTGGACTGGGGGCGTGGGGGCCAGCTTGGCCCAGCTAGGCCACTCCGAGCTCTATTCCAGGCTCTTCCGCAGCTGATTCTGGATAAGTGCTGCGCCTGCCAAGGCTCTACTCCCCCGGGACCCACCCCTAAGCTGGGGGCCTGGGCGCTGGGGCCATGAGCCGTTTAAGGGTGGGGGTGGCCGGTCCGGTGGGTTCCGGCAAGACGGCCTTGGTGGAGGCCCTCTGCCTGCGCTTGCGTGATCGCCTGGAGTTGGCGG
>JBIIRU010000069.1:0-10090 GCA_044341355.1 Cyanobium sp.
ACGGCTGGTGATCTGGGGCACCAAACCCAGGGCCAGGCCACCCTCCACCAGCCCATAAACCAAGCTGTAAAGCACCAGTTGGCGTCCGCGATCACAGGCCAAGAACCCGGCCAGACCAACACGCCGTTGCTGGCAGCTGAGAATCACCCCGATGGCCATTGCCAACTGCAGACGCCCCACGGCAGCGGCGAGGGGATAGGAATTGGCATAACCCTGCTGGGACCAATAGCTGTCCAACTTGGTCCGCACCATGGGAACCAGTTCCCAGGCCCATTGACCTGCCAGCACCCCAACCAGGATCAGCCCCCCCATGGCCAAGGCCAGGCCCCCCCAGGGAGCGGAGCGCCATTGGTTCTGCCACCAGGGGGCCATGGCCCGCAACAGCCGGCGGCCCGAACCCCCTGGCCAGGTCCCCATCCCGGGCAACCTGGGCAACAGGGCCAGCAGCAAGGTGAAGAGGGCGGTGGTGTGGCAAGTCAGCCCCCAGAGGGGCAAGACGATAAGGGCCAGCCGAGGCACCCGGGCCAGTCGACCCGCCCAGAGCAGAACCGGCAGCAGCAACAGCGTCGAGAGGGCCTGCCGTGAATGGGAGTTCTGCATAAAGCCCCGCAGCAATGGACTGCAGCAGATCAACAGGACCCACCAGCCAGCCCAGCTCCAGGCCCGCCAGTGACGCGCCAATAAAAGCGCCGCCGCCCCATAGCCCGCCACCACTAGCCCATGGGCCGTGGCCATTCGGAACGGCAAGGCCACGATCAGGGGGGCCACCAACAGCCAAAAGGGTTCACCCTTGACGACAGCACGATCAAAGGTCAGGAAATAGCTCAGCTTGGTGATGTCGCTGGTCCCCCAGCTGGCCAGGGTGAAGAAGGTCGCCACCACCGCCAGAAACAGGCCGGCCCCGGTCCACCACCAGCGGCGGCGGCCGGTGTGGCCAGCCCAACTGAGCACCAGGGCCAGCAGCACCAGTACCAGCCATAGACCGGTCATCAAGCGAGGGGCTGCCATCACCTGATCCACCCGGTAGGGGGCCGAGGCAGGGAAAGAGATCGCCGTATCCATGGGAACAGGGAACTAGATATCAGCGGCAGTGATCGGATTGACGAGAAAGAACATGGAGGCAAGGAATCAAACTCGATACGCACGCATGAAGTATTGAAATTGCCAAAGGAAAAACAACCAAAGCAAAAGTGCCATATAGAGGTACGCCTGATTGCGCCTGATCCTAATACAAAGAAAGGCGAAGAGTCTGCCAAATAATGTTGCCGCACCAAGAACATACGCAGGCAACCACAGTATGGAAATTAGATCAGGGTGCTCCGCCGCAGATTGGTTGAGAAAAACAGTCCAGATCAAGGACGGCAGAAGAAGTATTATAAGGTATGGGCGGGTGTAGAAGTATTTCTTTTCCCCGACTAAGCAAGCGGTGCTGATCAAGGCTACGGACCAGACAATGGCATGATGAAAGGAAAGCCAAAGCGGAAGCTTATTGATCACTACTTCAGACTGGTTCCAGATGAATGTAAAAGCGTCTAGAGATGTTTTGTAGTCAAGTGGACCTTGGCCTGCGTGTTCCCACCAGGCGGTCAGGCCCATTCGCCCAAAAAGATCACTCCCGCGGAAATTAAGTCCATGCCAGCTACTTGCGATTGCCAAACGGAGGAAATGGCTCAGCGAAGCAAGCAGAACAAGAAAAGTTACTGGCCAAGTAAATATTGAACTTTTTGGAATTTGGCCCTGGGTTTTTTTTTGCATATCTTCGGTTAAACGGACAAATAAAATTGCAACTGTCAGGGCAAGTCCGAATCGGGAACAGAGCAAAGCGCTTAAAATAAGAAGCAAGGATGGAAGCCTATTAAATTGCCGGAAGCGAGCAGAACGGCATGCAAGGGCAATCGTAATCGAGATGACAAAGACCAGTAATGCAGCAGAGCCGTCAAATGTGTTCCAACTCAGGGACCATATGGGTTCACTTGTAAACGTGATCGAGAATGCGGAAACTGCAGACACAAATGCCGATCCCTTAACGTCTGCCCAGCGATGGTTAGAGGGTAAAGATCTAACCAAAACCCAAACAAGGCCAGCAAGACTGGCCGACAAGACCAAGGCGGTGATTACCGGAACTAAACCTACAATAAGCCAGAAGCTCGATTCGCCGCCATGACGAAGTGCGAAGTAATGAGGAAGGACATAAAAGGGAGAATGGGATCGGTAAAGTGTCTCTGGGAAAGCTCCACTGTAGTCTTCGTTGAAGTACAAAAATCCATTCAGTTTCCAATAGCCATGGTCAATCCAGGCTTGGGCCGAATTAAGCAAGCGTTTATTATGGTTGCTTCCAAGTTTTTCAAAGAGGTTATTTTTGTAAATATACATATAAAGCGTGGTGAGTGCTGTCAGTGCCCCGCTGGCGACAAAGATCCACTGCTCAGGTCTTAGCTGCAACTTGCCTTTGACATGGCCGTGTTGTACATCGGGAGTGTGTGCTAGCGGCTTAAATTGCATCATCTTATGGAAAAAATAGACAATCAGAAATTCGTAGGGAATTAGATGATTGGCTATTGCAACGTAAGCTCATTTTTCAAAATCTGACGGGCGCGTTCTAGCCAAGTGTATTTGGTGCGAATAACTTCTAAAGCATTCTCAGCAATCTCAGCACATCTTTCTTGATCATCTCGAACCCGACGCAGGGCTAAAAGCCAGTCCAATGGGTTGTCCGGCCTGCAAAGCAGAGCGTTGACCTCGTGCTCAAGAACTTCGCGAATAACAGGCAGATCCGATGCGATGATTGGTTTACCGGATGCCATGTACTCGAAGATCTTTAACGGTGACATCCACTTTGCCGCATCGGTGCCTGGTCCAACCATCACGTTTGCCTGGAAGGGTGCTAAAAAGCAGTCAAACAGAGATCGCATTGATTCCACAACTGCAGGAGAGAGGAAGCCATGGAACGTAATATTCTCCGAATCTGAGCAACGCTGTTGCCAATCCTCAAGCTCATCCCCCTGGCCGCCAATAATATGAAAGTGGCAAAAATCAGCGCTGGGGAGTAGCTTTTGAATCAACTCCATCCCTTTGCCTGGGTAGAGATTTCCAATATAAGCCGCATTAACCTTTTGGGATTTGAGAAATATTGCGTTTACCGATGAATCTGGTAAGGTTGTTAAGTTCGCGCCATCATGATGAACCGAAAGCCTGGAGAGAAGGCCTGGGTAATGTTGTGCATAATCGTGTTCAAGTGCTGAAGAAATTACCACAAACTGCCTTAGGCAGGGATCCTGCTCAAGCATCTGGATATAAGGATTATCCAAATGTAGCAGGTGAGCCTCAAAAATCTTACTCGTCTTCAGCCTGCAAGGGATGTAGATCTTTGCACCGTGATCGCGTATGTAAAGCAGATTGGGCCGAAACGACTGGATTGATCGCCGATAGCTGTGAGCATAGCGGATTAGTCCTTTGAGGCGATTGCGTGGTCTGGGAAGTCGGCAGACGCTGATAGATTCGCCGATGCCGTAGAAAGTTGCGATATCGCTTGAGGTGGCACCGGGAATAATGCGAGGATTATAAAGGCGCACTTCATGTCCGAGCTCGGCAAAGGCTTGGCACATATTCATTATGTTTACTCCACTCGCCTTGTTGGAGGGCATGGGAGTGTAAGCAAGATACGCAATACGCATTAATCACATTAAATTATTAACTTTCGCTAATCTACCATAGCCTAGAAGGCGAGATGAACCTGAAACCCATCGCAGTGGTCTCAACAAGGCCCATTTCAGGCCTACAGACAACTTTCAGGCACTACTGGTAGTGTCTGAAAGACCCACACACACCATATCCAGTCCCTGAACGGATAGTTGCTATCTTGTGCGGATAGCGAAGAATAAGTGCAAGTTCTTTGGGTTCGTGTACGCACTCAAACCCCCAGAAAGGATCTAGCAGCTTACGAATAGTTTGCATAACTTCTGAAGATGTAGCCCTACCAGATGTCTCACCGCTGAGCGCCCCGCTCACTTCCTTGCTCAGGCGCTGGCGTTCGCGCCACTCCTGAGCCTCCTGGGCGGACTGAACCTCCGCCAAACCGCTGAGGTCCTGCTCCGCCTCCACACCGACCCAGTGCAAGCGCCGCTCCAAGGCCACGGCATAGCCCAAGTGGGTGCCGAAGGCATTGGTCGCCATGCCGTCGCTAAGCTCCAGCAAAGTGCGCAGGGCATCAAGGAACCAGGGATTGGAGCGATGGCCGTTGCAGGCCACGATCCACCCCTGGGGCAGGGGCGGCAGGGGTGGATCCTGCCAATGGCGCAGCCAGATCACGGTGCGATAGCCCCCAGCCGCCCCAATCTCCCGCACCGCCGCCACGCAGTCGTCCAGGTCCATGCGGCGCTCGACCCGATCCCAGCTGTGGGCCAGCAGCACCAGCAGCGTCGGACCCAGGCTCTGGCGCAGCGCCTGGAGTTCACCCTCCGCCAGCACGGGCCTTGCGTACTGGATCCAGGGGCCGATGGCCAGCGCCGGCAGCCCAAAACGCTCCTGGAGCCACTGGGCCCGCAGGGGTCCCATGCAGAGATAGCCCCGGCTCCAGGGCCGGGGCGCCTCAAAGGTGGCCCCGCGGGACACCTTGAGGCCATGCTCCAGCAGCAGCGGCAGGGGCCGACCCAGCAGGGGCAGACCGGCATGGCGCTTAAGCTGCACGTCGTGGCCGTAATGATGGGAGGAGGGTTCCAACTCCCGCTGGGCAGGGTTGAAGAAGGCCTTGCGGCCTGCCGAACCCTGAAAGCGGCCCTGATACCAAACGTCCGCGCCCACCTGGGGGGCAAAGGGACGCTGGCTGAAGGCCTGCTGCACCAGGCCCCGGTAGGCGGCCAAGGCCTGCCATTGCTCCAGATCGGGCAGGAAGGGACGCCGCAGTCGATCCAGGGGCTTGGCCAGCAGCAGGCCCCGCAACCAGAGACGCAGCGCCAGGCGGCGGTCCAGTCCGGAAGGACGCAGAGGGGCGGCAGGCGCAGCTGATGCGGGCACGGCGGTCAGTCGTTGCGGTCCCGCCAGCCGAGATCGGCCAGCTCGCGCCATTCCCCCCGGGCCCGCAGGATGGCCTCACAGAGACGGCGCACGGCCCCATCGCCGCCGTTGCGATCCAGCACCCAGTCGGCGCGCCGTCGCAGGGGCCGCACCGCATCGGCGGTGGCAATCAGCAGCCCTACGGCGGGGCGCACCGCTAGATCGTTGAGATCGTCGCCGACAAAGGCCATGCCGTCCCGAGGCAGGCCCAGGCTCTGCTGCAACGCCAGCAGAGCTGCAGGCTTGTCTTTGACGCCCGTCAGCACATGACGAATGCCGAGATAGCTGGCCCTCTGTTCCGTCGCCCCGCTCTTGCCGCCGCTGAGCCAGGCCACCTCGATGCCGGCCTGTTGCAGCAGCCGGATGCCCAGCCCATCGCGGACGTCAAAGCGCTTGATCACCTCCCCGGCCTCGGTGGTCCAGAGCCCGCCATCGGTGAGCACACCGTCGACATCAAGCACCAGCAGTCTGAGCGCCCCGAGGCGGCCGCGGCAGCGTCGGTAGCCACTGGCATGGGACCACAAACGACCCAGCTGCTGAATCATGGAGGAACGCTAGCGGGGGTGAAGGTTTAGAGAATGGACACGGCCAAGCCCGCCGAGAGCGTCGCCCGAATCGCCATCAACTGGGTGAGGAGGGCCTCCAGCCGGTGCAACGGCACCATATTGGGCCCATCGCTGAGGGCATTTTCCGGATCGGGATGGACCTCAAGAAAAAGACCGTCCACACCCACGGCAACGGCCGCCCGGGCAAGGGGGGCGACGAACTCCCTCTGGCCGCCGCTGCTGCTGCCGCGACCCCCGGGCTGCTGCACAGAATGGGTGGCATCGAAAATTACTGGGCAACCGAGGGCCTGGAGCTGGGGCAGGCTGCGGTAATCCACCACCAAAGTGTTGTAACCAAAGCTGTTGCCGCGCTCGGTGAGCCAGACATGCTCCGCGCCGGCATCGCGCAGCTTCTTCACCACCTGCTCCATATCCCAGGGGGCCAGAAACTGGCCCTTCTTGACATTGATCACTTTGTCGGTACCCCGGGTGGCGGCGGCGGCGGCCAGCAACAAATCGCTCTGGCGACATAAAAAGGCTGGTATCTGCAACACATCCACCACCTCGGCCACGGGTGCGGCCTGATGGCTTTCGTGGATATCGGTGAGCACCCGCAAGCCATAACGCCGTTTCACCTCGGCCAACACTGCCAACCCCTCCTCAAACCCAGGCCCACGAAAAGAACTGCCCGAACTTCGATTAGCCTTGTCAAAGCTGGCCTTGAAGATGTAGTCGATCCCTAGCGGTTCACAGATGGCCTGCACCCTGGCGGCAATCGCATAAACGAGGTCTGCGTTCTCGATGACACAAGGGCCAGCAACCAAGGTCAAGGACATCGGAACGACTGAAGAACCATCTAGCTGCAAATCCTACACTTCAGCCCACCAGCTTCCTCTCCAAACCAGCCAGATCCCGGAAGGTCTCGGAACGGTTCTGCAGCTCCTGATAGGTACCAAAAGCCTTGACTCGTCCGTCCTCAAATTCATAAATACGATCACAGCGCATCACCGTGGAAAGTCGGTGGGCGATCACCACTGTGGTGCAGCGCCTGCCGATCACATCAAGGGCTTCAATAATGTCGCTCTCAGTACGGTTATCTAGGGCACTAGTAGCCTCATCCAGTAATAAAAATCTTGCATGCCGGTAAAAGGAACGGGCCAGGGCCAGGCGCTGCCGTTGACCGCCGGACAGCTGTAAACCATTTTCGCCAATCGGGGTGTGCAATCCATAGGGCAACTCACTGACGAATTCGTCGAGTTGGGCCGCTTCCAGGGCCTCCCAAACCCCCCCCTGATCAATCAATTCCACATCTTTGCCAAAAGCGACATTTTCAAGCACACTGGCGTCGAGCAGATTAATGAATTGGGGCACCTGGGAGCAGGAAGCCTGCCAGGCGGGAATGTCGTTGTTAGATACGGCTATGCCATCGAGATTGAGGTACCCCTTACCCGGTTGCAACAGAGCCAGCAGAATCTGGGCCGTCGTGGTCTTGCCGCTACCGGTGGCCCCAACAAAAGCCACCCTTGAACCCACGGGAATGGTTAGATCGACGCCCCGCAGCACCCAATCCGACGACCCCGGATAGGCATACCAAACATCTTGCAAAGCGATGCTACGGGAGGGGAAAACACCGGCCGGACTGGGCACACCGGGGTCGCCAAGCACGGGTAGACCCGCCGGCAAGCTCAGGTACTCCAGGGTGGAACTCATCACCGGCAGACCACCCCGCAATTGGGTGAGGGAAGCAAAGAAATCCTGCAGGGGCGGGGTGAGACGCAGGGCCGCCACCGAGAGGGAGGCCATGAAGGGCAGCATCGACAGCACGTCGGAGCGGTCCCCACGCAGGAGTGGGGGGACGGCGCCCAACAGGAAAATCAAGGTGATACCCAGCGGCTCAATCAGCATGCGCGGGATGATCGGCAAGATCTCCGCCACCCAAGCGTGACCCTTGGCCCGTTCACCCGTATTGACAAAGGCCCTACGAAAGTGGTCTTCGGAGGCGGTCAGCTTGATGTCCCTGATCGAACCCAAGGATTCAAATAGAATGTGAGCCGTCATGGATTCCAGCCTGATTTTTTGCCTGGAATTATGACGCAAATAGGGAGTTATGGACTGGGAAAGAAGCACGTAGGCGCCTAATAAACAACCAATTAGGATCAAGGCTGGACCGCGACCAATAACCAGGATCCCGATCGAAAGCATGACGATCGAGAAGACACTCCCCACCATCTTGAGCAGGGGATTAACAACAGAATTTGAGGTTTTCTTGATATGACTCAGCATCATTGTTGATAGCTTAGCCGTACTTTTAGAAAGGTGATATTCGTAGCCTTGAGCCAACACATTGGCATGGATGCGATTCGAGAGATCAATCCAGACCCTGGCGGTCAAACGCTGCTGAAAAAACTGCAATCCAAGCTTGCTAAACGAGGCTAGCCATGCCAAAATAACAAACAAAGATATCAGCCATAGACTCTGATCAAATTGGCTGCCGCCAAAGACCTTGATGCCAGGCAAACGGTCCTCCAATTTGTTGCCCACCAGGGCTCCCATCAAACGGGCGATAACAGCAACTGAAATAAGATCAAGCAAGCCAGGTATAATCGATACTGGCACCAACCACTTGAGCTGTCGCAGGCGTTGCTGCGGCAGAAACGTCATCAGGGCACGCAGCTGCTGATAGGTTTTACTCCTGCCGAGCAACTTCACACCCTGGAGCACTGAACATACCTTTACGTTATGGGGTGGCCGTTACCGTTCCCGCCGAAATCAGCCAGCCCCGTTACCGCCCCAGTCGCGCCACAGCTCCAAAACGAGTGCCTCAAGATCGGCCCGGCAAGCGCCGCAGCAACCGCTGGGCCCATTTATCGGCCCGCAGCTGCCACACCGAAGGGCTGGCCAGGGGTGCCGCACCAGCCTGCAGTCGATCCCAATGCTGATCGATCGCCGCGAGGGCGAGACGCCAGCGTTCCAGCAAGGTTTCCTCCACGCAGCCAGCCAAGAGGGTCTCCAGCCTCTCCGCTGCCGGCCGCCAAACCGCCGGGTCGGCCACGGCAGCACGGATCCTTTGCAGGTCGTTCTCCATGGTGCCGCAGCCAATCTGATGACCAAGCAACCCGGGATCGAGGCTGTCGGCCAAGGCGTGATTGAAACTGCTGAACACCACGCAGCCACAGGCGAGGGCTTCGATCGGTGGCAGACCGAAGCCCTCACTCACCCCCGTACCCCGCCAATAATCGGCTGAGTCATAGAGCACCACAGTGGTGTCATTGAACAGATCCACCAGGTCCTCCACCCAGCCGCGCTGCCGCTCCACCCGCAGCCCGGCAGCCACCAAGGCCGGCACCAGCTGATCGATCACATAGCGACTGTTCTTGCGTTCCTGCACCAGCACATCAATGCGCCTGCGCCGCTGCTGGCCCTCGCTCGTCAAAAGCGGCTGGCGATCGCCCCGCTCCAGCCAGCGAGGTTGGAGGGCATTGGGCACTAAAAAGAGGGGATGGCGCGGCGCCCGATCCCCCCAGTAGCCCAAGGTGTTGCGACTCACGGCCAAGATGGGCACCCCGGCCGGCAGGTCGAAGCCGTAACCACTGCTGTGGGCGTGATAAGCCACAGGGCGGCCGGCCAAGCGGCGCAGTATCGGCGGCACGTCAAAGCCCCAACTGACGATCCAGAGGGCAGGGCCGGGGCGAGGCTCCCGCCGCAAGAGATCGTCTAAAAAAGGGTGGTCGGGCTCCCTTTGCCGATAGGTCACCAGCTCGGCATGGCCCAAACGGGCCGTAAGCCGTTGGGTCTGCATCTCCACCAGCAACCCGCCACAGCGGTAGCGGCCCGTGGTGCCAGGAACCAGAAAACGGAGGGGACGCAAACCAGGGGACAGCCCTCAGGCCACGACGGCTTCGGTGCTGCCCAGCCGCTGACGACGGGTCAAGAAACCAAAAAGCACCTTGCCGATGGCGGCCACAAGGTTGCCCTCCAACTCCTGGAACATCTTCATGTTGCAGTGGAAGGCCTGGTTGGCTTCCGCCACGATGCGATCGGCGGTGGACTGGTCGATCGGCAGATTATCGAGCACGGCGCGGTAATTGGTCTTGAAGCCCTTCTCGTCCGGGATGGAGTCGAATTCGTAGAAACGCAGGCCGTCGTGCTCACCCAAGTTCATAGCCTTCTGGGCGATGTTCTTGAGGATCTGGCCACCGGAAAGATCGCCGATGTAGCGGGTGTAGTGGTGGCCCACCAGCAGCTCGGGAGCTTCCTTAGCCACGCGGCGCAGGCGGGCCACATACTCCTGGGCTCCAGAGGTGGCCTTGATCTGCTGGCGCCAATCGGCACCAAAATAGAAGGCGAGATCCTGCTCCAAGGATTCGCGCCGGTTGAGGGAGGCAAAGTTGATCTGGCCGACGACGGGATGGTCAGCGAGGCGGCCGATCTCTTCCTCCATGGCGCTATAAACGAACCAGAGGTCGGCCACCAGGGTGCGATAACTGGCCTTA